>CAMZFJ010000350.1 GCA_947306025.1 uncultured Fibrobacter sp. | reverse complement strand
CATTCCTCTTCGTTGTAGCAGGGTACAATTAGCTCAATTGTATGCATTCGGAACCTCCGAAATTTATAGTTATTGTTTTAAACACACTAATATAAATTATATCTGTTTTAAACAAAAAACTCACTATTTTTATAAATAATAGCGAGTTTCAGTCTTATTTGTTCGCTGGTCTCTCTGCGTTGGCGACTCATATCGCGATTGATATCAAGGATGGTTTTGCGCCTTCGTGGGGCTTTAGCATTTTCGATGAGCTTTCGGGCGGGCTTGGTGGATTCTTGCCGATGGCGGAGCGCTATGTACCTCTATTTAAGTACATTGATTTGAAGTGGAGCTACTGGATAAATTCCCAAGCCTATTATAACTATGAACACAATGCTTCTGGCGGAATATTTACGGATGACTACGTGAACCATACGTATTGGCTTTCGTTAAAACCGTACAGGTTGTTGCCTGAAGCGGCTCGCAAGTATTACCCGAGTTGGCTTGCGATTGCTGTGGGCTTGAGTATTGATGACGGCGTTTTTACAGGTGCAAAGAATCCGCATCGCGAAGTCTACATAGCCCTTGATTATGACCTTGAAGCGTTCCGCCCGCAGAGTCGCTTGGCCCGTACCATCATTAAGGCGCTGAATTATTTCAAGCTCCCGGCACCGACGATCCAGGTTTATCCTAAATTTAATTGGTATTTGCTGTATCCTATAAAATTCTAGTTTGTAGTAGAGGCTAAAATGAAGGAAAGAGAAAACTTTAAGTCCCGTTTAGGTTTTATCTTGATTGCCGCTGGCTGTGCCATTGGGCTTGGCAATGTGTGGCGTTTTCCGTTCATTACGGGGCAATACGGTGGTGCCGCTTTTGTTCTGATTTACCTCTTTTTCCTTTTGATTTTTGGATTCCCGATTCTTGTAATGGAATTTGCGGTGGGGCGTTCGGCTCAACGTGGTGTGGGTCGCTCGTTCAAAGAGCTTGAAAAGCCGGGGCACAAGTGGCATTACGCGAGCGTTCCGATGATTGTCGGTAACTACCTTTTGATGATGTTCTACACAACGGTCACGGGCTGGATGCTCTATTATTTTTACCGCATGGTGACGATGGGCGACCTGATGACCATGACGCCTGCCGAAGTCGGTGCTGAATTCACAAAGATGCTAGGGAATGGCCCGCTGCTTTCGTTCTGGATGGTGGTGGCGACGTTTGCCGGCCTTTCGATTGTGGCGCTTGGGCTCCAGCGCGGTGTGGAACGCATTACAAAGACGATGATGTCTGCGCTCCTTGTCATTATGGTCATCTTGATGGTTCGCGTGCTCACACTCCCGGGGGCAGGTGAAGGTCTCAAGTTCTACTTGCTGCCGGATTTTGCAAAGCTCAAGGAAGCAGGAATTGGTGAAGTTGTGTTTGCTGCTCTTGGCCAGTCGTTCTTTACGCTTAGCCTTGGCATTGGTTCCATGAGCATTTTCGGTAGCTATATCAAGAAGGAACATTCGCTCTTGACCGAGGCGGCGCATATTTGCGTGCTCGATACGGGTGTGGCTTTGATTGCTGGGCTTATCATCATTCCGTCTTGTTTTGCGTTTGGACTCAAGCCGGATGCAGGTCCGGGATTGATTTTTGCGACGCTCCCGAATGTGTTTGCGCAGATGCCTGCTGGCCGAATTTGCGGTGCTGCGTTCTTCCTTTTCATGTCGTTTGCTGCGCTTTCGACGCTTGTGGCCGTGTTCGAAAATATTGTCGCCTATTGGATGGATGTGCACGATGTAGAACGCCCGAAGGCGGTGAAGTGGAACTTTGTTGCGGTTGTATTGTTGTCGCTTCCTTGCGCGCTCGGCTTTAATGTTCTCTCTGGCTTTGAACCATTTGGCCCCGGAAGCTGCGTGCTTGACCTCGAAGACTTTTTGGTCTCGAATACATTGTTGCCGCTGGGTTCGCTTGTTTTTGTGCTGTTCTGTAATTCGCGCTATGGCTGGGGGCAGGATAACTTTTTTGAAGAAGCGAATGCGGGTAAGGGCATGAAGTTCCCGAAATATGCGGTGCTTCGCCTTTATTTCAAGTGGGTCTTGCCGATTATCATTGCCGTGATTTTTGTGCTCGGTTATTTGCAAAAGTTTGCCCCGAGCATTTACGACAAAATTTTCGGGTAGCATTGCTGTCGGGGCTAGCTTAGCTTTTTCTCCTAGAATCGCAAAAATTGATGTTTTTTACGTAAAAATCGGATCGAAAGTCCGGTTTTTTACGTAAAAATATGTACAAAGTAATTGATTTGAGGCGGAAAAAGGGAATTGGCGTGTTTTGATGGGGGCTTTTGCGGCTTCGAAGGCTATGTTTTTTGTTTTTTGGGTGCTTTTTTTGTCAAAAAGTTTTGAATTATACTATTTTAGTACATACAACGTTGAAATTTTACGTAAGAATTCAACAAATATTAAATGTTTTTACGTAAAATTCGGCGTTTTTTGAATTTTTGCATCTGAAAAAAATATGTTTCGCATTTTTCTTTTTGTTCTGTTGTTTGTCGCATCTGCTTTTGCTCAAGGTGAAAGCGTTAATGATTATGATCGGTGGATGCAGGCTAAAACATATCGCGATAGTGTCAAAAATGCGGAAATGATTCAGAAAAACTCTGTTCCGTTCGATTTTTTAGTCGGAATGACTCTGAATGTGGGCTTTAAAGTTATCAATAACGAAACTCAGTTGAGCCATTACGAAAAGGAAAATCGGATTGTCTTTTTTGAAGGAGCTTTTTTCCAGGCGGGAGCGTCTGTTCAATGGCCTCTGCTACAATACAATTTGGCGGTAAGGTTTGGCGTACTATTTGAATACGCACCGCTATTTTTGTCGAAGCCTCTATACATTGAAGACGGTGATGGGGGGTACAAGCGTGTCTCTGATGGTGGCTTGTCGCAGGGGCGGATTGCGTTCCCGATTCTTTTTGCGGTGAAGCCTCGGTTTAGCTTTGTGTCGTTCGAATTTGGCCCTCAGATTTCCATACCGCTTTTCGATAATCTGGAGTTAGATGGTGCACGCGATAGGGAACTGGACTCGTCCATGGAATTTAGTATGCTTTTGGGCGTGGGCTTCCGCGTCAATGAGCGAATCTATTTAGACCTGCTTTGGGACGCAAAGTTTTATCACAAGTATAACGAACGCTTTGCAGATGGTTTGGCCCATTGGTCTTCGGTCGCTGTCAAGGCTGGCGTGACGTTTAATCTGTTTTAATTATGTATCGCCCAAATGTTAAATCAGTGGCGGAGCAGCTTGAGTATGTTTTGTGTAAATGTTATTTACATCTAGATGGATCGATGGCATCATAG
>CAMZFJ010000349.1 GCA_947306025.1 uncultured Fibrobacter sp. | reverse complement strand
ACAATGGTGCAACTTACATGCGAATCCTCGACGAAAATGATCGCGCCGTCTTCGAAATGAAGTTGCGAATGATGTAGTTCTTGCTTTTATGCTTGTAAAGAATCCAGTTGATAGTTCTAAGTTACTAGTTACTGAGGTGCTTACGGCACAGTTAATGAGTTCTAGTAACTAAGTTCTAGTAACTAGCCCGAAGGGCGAAGCCTCTCTATTCTAAAACTTGAAAAAACTCTGGCCGGTGAAAATCCGGCTTTTCTGTTTCTATTGGGAAAGCGCTCAAGTAATGGGGCGTATTCGCCAAGTCTGCGCATTTATAAAGGTTTCCGCGGAGGGGTACTTCAAATTTCTTTATCCCAAATAAATCGGCTGGAATCTCGATGGACATGCTCCAAAAGACAGAATCATCTTGAATGCTTGGCGCTGTTCCTGTGCGACGGATTTTGGCAATCATGTCGAGCGGGAGCGTCTGCCTGTTTTCGCGTCCTGTGCCGCGGGCTGCAAGCACAAAGCCACGGCTTGTCGTTTCGAAGTTAAAGTACTCGGCTGGATTTGCAGGATTCTGCAAGAAAATTTCTACGCACGAATCTTCCCAGCTGCGACCGTTATCTTCTTGAACGGCGGCGCGGTAGCAATCTACGGGTTCTTCGACGGTGAACTTTACGATAAACGCTTGGGGTGTTTGCAAAAAATCCACGGTGACCATCGGGTGGATGATTCCTTGGTTCGCGAGCCATTTCATGTTGGGTTTTAAAAGCATGTCCATAAAGTAGAAAAAGTGATTAAAAGTGATTAATCAGTGATTAAAGTGATTAATCACTTTTTGGTTAAAAATGAATTGCTGAAATTTGTTCAAAATCGCCATTTTCGTTGTTGGCACGTGTTTTGCATATGGTTTTGCAATTCCGCAGCGTTGCGAACGCATTGGACTGCGGCTCATCTTCAAAATAGGAGGCCCCAATGGCTGAAAAAACAGAAAAGAAAACATCGAGTATCCCTGCAATGTCACCGGCTTTTGATTGCCTTGCTGTGACTAACGTTCAAGTCTTTCCGTTCAAGGAAGGTGCGAATCTTGGTCACATGAAGGGCTTGGCATCAATCGTGTTGAACGATCAAATCCAGATTCGTGGGCTCCGCGTGATGGATGGCGAAAACGGTATGTTTGTCGGGTATCCGATCGATACGTACTATAAGGGCGAAGATTATCGCACCGTTTGTTTGCCTATTACGCGCCAGTTGCGAGAACATATCGAAAATTGCGTGCTTGAAAAATATCAGGCTGCAGTAGCATAAGGCAGGTGAAAATTGTTTCGTAGAATCCGTTCTTATTGCTTGTTTGGAATAAAGGCTGTTCCTGTTAGTGTTGAGGTTGATGCCGCTCAGGGCCTGCCTGGCTTTACGCTTGTAGGGCTTCCTGACAATGCTGTGAGGGAATCTCGCGAACGTGTCGTTTCGGCGATACGTTCTATTGGGAAAGTGGTGACGGGTTTCCGTACAACAGTAAATCTGTCACCGGCGGATTTGCGAAAGGAGGGGAGTGCATTGGACCTTCCGCTTGCGATTGGCTTGCTGGTTTCAACGGGGGAGATTGAAGTCCCGCAATTGGAACGCTATGTTTTTGTAGGCGAACTTTCATTGGATGGTTTGTTGAAGCCAGTCCGTGGAGTGTTATCCATCGCAATGAATTTGGCTACAGAGCGTGGTTGTATTCTTGTCATTCCGCGAGGGAATATGCAAGAAGCTTCGCTTGTGGAAGGTCTTCATTTTGTTTGCGCTGATTCGCTAGGAGAATGTGTTGAAATCCTAGAACGCAATGCGGGTGACGATGTGAAAGTGGCTAAGGGAATTTCATCATGTTGCGCTGGTGTTGACGATGGTATTCCCGATTTTAAGAATGTCGTGGGGATGGATGGTGTGAAGCGTGCGCTTGAAGTCGCTGCTGCGGGGGCACATAACTTTTTGTTGGTTGGATCTCCTGGTGCTGGAAAAACACTTTGTGCGAAATGCTTACCGGGAATTCTCCCTGAAATGACGGAACTGGAAATCTTGGAGACAACGCGGATTCATTCGTGTGCAAGGCGTGCCGGAGATTCCGACGATTTTAAACCCGTGCTTTTAAGGCCTTTCCGTTCTCCGCATCACTCCGCGTCAATGGTTTCGCTTGTTGGCGGTGGATCGCGTCTTTTGCCAGGGGAAGCTAGCCTTGCGCATAATGGGGTGCTGTTCTTGGATGAACTGCCTGAATTTAATCGTAATGTTTTGGAAGCGCTTCGGGAACCGATGGAAGAAGGAGAAATATCGGTAAGTCGTGCCAGCGGAACTGTTATTTGGCCTGCGCGGTTTATGATGGGCGCTGCGATGAATCCATGCCCTTGTGGTTATTCGATGGACCCGAAACGCGAGTGTACTTGCTTGCCCGAAGCGCGCAAACGTTATCGCGAAAAAATTTCGGGGCCGCTATTGGATCGTATCGATATTCAGGTGAGCGTACCGCCTGTCGATGCCGCTATGTTTGCCATAAAAGGGCGTGGGGAGTCATCTGCTGATATCCGCAGGCGAGTGTGTGCCGCGCGAGCAATACAGCGTGAACGATTCCGCAATTTACCGTTTAAATCTAATGCAGAAATGTCGTCGGAATGTGCTCGGAAATTTGCAGCAATGCCGTCGGATGTAGAGCGCTTTGCAGTCTCCGCTGCCGCCAAAATGGAATTGAGTGCGCGAGGCTATTTTAGGTTGCTAAAAGTTGCTCGAACGATTGCGGATTTGCGCGGCGCGCCTGCTGTCGATATTACGGACCTGTCCGAGGCATTACGCTATAGAGCGTTTAGGGGGTAATAGGTCTTAGGTTACAGGTTATAGGTGTTAGGTAAAGTATCATGCACTTCGTGCAACTATAAGATGCGGCGGAGCCGCGATTATTCTCCTAAAACCTAATACCTAACTCCTAGAAACCTTTATACACGCTTCTGCACCGAGGCAACCGGGAATGGCCTTCGGTTTTGAAACTGAAACTTCAACAGCGTTTGCCTTGGGATAATGTTCCAAAACGTATTGAGCGGTCTTTACGACAAGAGTCTCGACTAGCTTAAAAGAAAAAAGGCGGATGAACCCTTTAAGTTCTTCCGCCAATTTTGCATAATCGATAGATTCGTTTAAATCTTCTGTTTCTGCAGCTTTAGCAAAGTCCAACCAAAGGGTCAGGTTCAAGATGATGGGTTGTTCGTTTACGCGTTCGTAAGGGAGTACGCCAACGATGCAGTCAAATTGAACGTCTTTGAGTCGGATTTGCCCTTGTTCCATTACCATGCGAACAA
>CAMZFJ010000348.1 GCA_947306025.1 uncultured Fibrobacter sp. | reverse complement strand
GAAAATCTTCTGGATTTTCGGGAAGAACTTCCTCCCGTTGCACATTTCATCGACATGGTGAATGTATTTCTGAGGCTCCTCTGGGAAAAGTGTAAAGTCCAGGAGCCCGAGGAAGTAAATACGCGGCAATTCGTACTTTTCGCTTGTATGCACCTGATTCTCGATGACGCGGGACATGTAATATTCCACACGGTCGCGGTAAAATTCGTCACCCTGCTGCTGCACTTCCACTAGCACGCGTTCGCCCGCGTTGGTCGTTCCGATAATATCCACGATGCAGTCCTTCTTGGTGAACGCGCCGGGGAACTCCTGCATTTCAAGCGTGATTTCCTTGATAGCCTCGCCGTCATGCAAGTCGAGCATCGCGTTCACAAGCGAAATGAGGAGCGTGTGGTCCTTTTCTTCGGCAAACACAATCTTGAAAATGCCGTCGCTAAGGATATAGGCGTAGTTATAAATTTCCTGGTACTTGAGAAGGTTTTTCTTGTCGATTTCCATTGCCCTGAGCAAGGAATAATGTTGTGTACGATTCATCTGAATCTCCGTATAAGTTTGTTAAAGCCCGCATGCGAAAGCTGCAAAGACAACAGCCATAAATCACGGTCGCCGTTGGGTAATCGCTTGCATTTTCAATGACACTGGTTTAACGTCCGCCAATTCTAAGGCAGACGGTGCTCTACGTTGGTAGCCACGGAGCCGGTTCTCCACAGGGCAACTGTCTCGATTCGCGGTGTCGTCGGCACAGCAAAGGGAAACGACCTCAAGCAGATAGTGGAACTTCCTGCCCTGAATAGTACTGAGTCGAGAGTCGCAGTTTCAAGCTTGGAAACTATGACCGAGACTATGATACGGACGCCAACGGCGTCAATTTCTCGGTGTCGGCAGGATTAATGCAATCTACAGGGAGTAATATATACTTGTCCGATAATGTGTGTCAAGGGGCCGCTTTTTTCGCGAATCAGATGCAAAAACGAGAAAAGGTGACCGCTTTCGCGGTCGCCTTTGAGTATTTAGCTTTATGTGTAAAAATCTATTTGATGAGAACTTTCTGCGTGGCGGCGATTCCTGCGCCCTTCGCGCGGATGATGTACTGACCCTTGGTGAGGTTCTTGAGGCTAAACGAGTGTTCGCCTGCACTGAGGTTTCCGCGGTAGAGTGTTGCGACGCGCTTGCCGATCATGTTGAACACGTCGATGCTTGCGAAGCCCGCCTTGCCTGCGGTGAGTGCAACGTTCATGCCGTTCACGCGGAGGCTAGCCTTCTTTGCCGCTGCGATGGGCTTGATGGCGTTCGGAGTGAGCGGCGTGCCGTCTTTGTTCAAGAGCTCAATGCTTGCGATGTGGCCCTTGCTTTGGTCTGCAGCGGTGAAGAGTTCTGTTTTCTTGTTGAATCCGTTGATGATGATTCCGTTGTCGGTGACCATGTTGTCGAAGAGCACTGCGCCTTCAAAGCCGTTTGCGCCAGCCAAGATGAAGGTGACGGAGAATAGTTTGTCCAAGTCCATCGGGTGTTCGACGCCCTTGTCGTCGGTGTATGTTTCGATAGCGAATTCGCAGGTCAATTTGGCACCGTCGTTGAGCCAGCAGCCGTCAGACGGGGACTGTTCCCAAGTCCATTCCTTGTCCTTGGAACCGTCGCGGACAAAAGCCATGCCAATCCAGATGCCGTTATCGGCTCCGCCAGAGCCCTTGTTTTCGATGGTCACGGAGATGCTCTTTGCGCCTGTTAAATTAGGTACCTTTCTGTATTCGATATTGGCACCGCTGTCATTGATGGCCTTGTAGGTCACGCCCATGATAAGGTCAACGTTTTCTGGGTTTGCCTTGGCGGTGTCTGCGCCGAATTTTGCGTTTTGTGTAGAGGTCGGGCATGCGTTTGTTGCGGCGGCAGCTTCGTTGTAGTTGTCCCAGCCGGGCATTTTGTCGAGGGTGATGATGCGTTCGTCGGCGAGATTCTTCTGCCATACGCTTGCGGAAGTTTGGCTAACGTATCCGCCTCCCCAAGATGGGGATTCGTACCACGGCATCCACCAGCTCCATGTGGCTCCGTCTTCGTACATTTTTTCGACGTCAGGAATCGGGCCGTTTTCGCTGAGCGAGATGAGCTTGTTTGTGCCAGCCTTGTTCGTGAGGTCGATGAATGCGGAGCTGTTGCTCTGGTGATCGTTTGCGGCGTTGTAAATGTCAACGCTCAATACGTCATAGTAGGTTTCGCCCGGAGTCCAGGACATGGTTGCTGCGTCTTTCGGGTTAAAGTCCCAAATGAGGTTGTTCACGCCGTTCGTGAATACCATGCGTTCGTAGAGCAACTGGTAGAGTGCTGCGAACTGCTTGCCGGTATGCGTGCTCCACCAGAACCAGTTCCCGCCGGATTCGTGCAACGGACGGAAGATAGCTGCGATGCCTTCTTTCTGCAAGTCAAGGAAAATTTTAGAGACGAGGTCGATGTCGCCGATGAGTGCTTTATAAGCGGTCGAAACGGTATCCCAATTGGTGGTGCCGGTAATGAATGCTTCGGTGAAATCGAATTCAGTGTAGGTTTCGCCTTCTTTGCGTGCACTCTTCACGTAAAAGTCGGTTTCGTCACCCGGGCGCCAGTGCCATGTAAATGCCGGAATGCCGCCCTTCTTCCAGGTGCTCTTGGCGATGTCGATGGACTTTTTGGTGTATTCCTGGAACCAAGCGTTATTCTTGTCTCCGCCGGTGGCGTTCATGAGGTCAACGCCGACGAGGGCGGGGTACTTGCCGCCTGCTTTAAAGACAGCCTGAACGTCTTCGTGCTGGGTGGCGTCGCCCACGGTGTAGGCATCCATGTTGCCGGTCATTACGCCAGAAATGGTCTTTTTGCCAAAGTTATTGACGAGGAAGTTGTAAAGCTTGATGGCAGACGGGGTGGCTGTCTTTGTCACCGGAGCGTTGCAGAGGTTGAACGCTTTTGCTTCGTAGCCCTTGATGTCGATGTAGTCCACGTCGATCCAGCCCCAGCTATTGGTGATGGCGATGGTGTTCTCGCCGGCAGCGAGGTTCATGACTGTTTCGACATCGACGAATTTGCCTTTGTCGGTCACGTCGAACGTGACTGCAGAGGAGGCTCCGCCGACTTCGACGTTGTTGATTTTGGAACCCCCGTAATTGTTCATGTAATGGATTACGATGGTGTATTTACCTGCTTTTTCGACTGTAACCTTAGAAAATGTGATGTCGCCACCGTTCATCTTGACGTACTTGCCGCCGGATGCTGCGGTGCTGTTGCCAACGGCTGCGTCCCCGGAAAGGGTTGCGCTCTCGGCTTCGTACTGTGCCGCAAAGACGGAACATGCTGCAGA
>CAMZFJ010000347.1 GCA_947306025.1 uncultured Fibrobacter sp. | reverse complement strand
CACTTCGTTCAGAATGACGATTTGTAGAAAACTCACGCACTACGCTTCGTTCAGAATGACGATTTACAGAAAACTCACGCACTACGCTTCGTTCAGAATGACGTTTTCAGCAGCATCCACTCGTCTCGCGCCTTTCGTCTCGCGTCTAAATTTCTATCTTTACTTCGGAATTTTATAAAGGATTCTCCTAATGAGCAAAATTATTAGCCTTGATGGCGACTGGCAGATGATCTGGGACACTGAAGATACCGGCATCTCCAATCGTTGGTATGCAACGTATCCTGAAAAGACTCAGACTGTAAGCGTTCCCCACATTTGGGAAAGAGCATTTGACAAGCTTTTGATGGCCCAGGACTGCGCTTTTTATTTCAAGAGATTCACGATTGACGATGAAAAGCAGGTCACGAAGCGTATTTTCCTCCGTTTTGAAAAGATTGCTACGCATGCAACTATTTGGCTGAACGGTAAGCTTTTGGGCGACCACTTTGGTGCCTACACGTCCTTTGTTGTCGAAACGCAAAAGGCTATTAAGCTCGGCGAAGAAAACATCCTTTGCATCCGCGTGGCCAACATGGGTGCAACGAACAGCCGTATCGACTTCGGTCGCGAGAGCAAGGAAGGCGCAAACGACCGCTACGCTCACCCGGGCGAAATGCCGGTGGGTCTCCCCTGGTCGCAGTATCCGTACGGCGGTATCTGCGGTCACGTCGATTTGATTCTCGGCAACGCCGCATTTATTTCTGATATTCACGTCGAACCGGACATGGACCAGGAACGCGTTTCTGTCGAAGCGTTCTTCAACAACCCGCGCGGTTACCAGTCTCGCTTGCGCATTCTCATGAAGAATCCGAACGGCGACGTCTATGAATTTTTCAAGGACATCAAGCTCGAAAAGGAAAACGCGACGCAGAAGTTCCTGCTCGGCATCAAGGACTGGAAGAGAGACAAGTGCGTCTGGAGTCCGGAACACCCGAACTTGTTCGCCATCGAAATGCAGCTCGAAATCAAGGGCGCGAAGGGCAAGGCTCCGGAATACACCTTCCCTGTCGTGAAGACTTTCGGCTTCC
The DNA here is from genome assembly GCA_947306025.1 of uncultured Fibrobacter sp. Next base: position 2,258 of record CAMZFJ010000347.1, on the reverse strand, counting down.
GCAAGTTCGACTGTCTCAAGGGCGACTACTACATCAACGATTCCATCGTGAAGCTCATGGGCGTGAGCTACAACCAGCAATGGAGCGAAGGCGGCCTTTGGACCGACCAGAACCCGGCTTTGGAAAAGGACTTGAACGCGGTCAAGACAGCGGGCTTCAACGTCATCCGTTCTTGCGGCGCACCGCTCAGCAGCACGGCACTCGACATCTGCGACAAGATTGGTCTTTTCGTATTCCAGGAATTCCCGATCCACACGATGCGTTCTACCGCTCAGGGTCTCGAAATCACGAAGAAGCTCATCAACGACATGGTGCGTGACCAGCACAACCATCCGTGTATCGCCGCCTGGATTCTCGGTTCCGAAAACGGAACGTTCATGCTCCAGAACGGTAACAAGCTTTTGAACGCGATTAGCCCGATCGACACGTGCCGCCCGGCAATCAGCAACTTCAACAGTATTTATCTCGACAACGAAGCGAACTTCCACAAGGATACGGGTAAAATCATCCCGGTTTCTATCGACCGCATTTCGCAGTACGCCACGATGCGCGTGAACCCGCGTGAAAACCCGAGTGCCGCTTACACGCACTACCTCGCCCACATGTTCGACAAGGAAGACTTGGAACAAGGTTCTCGTCACGCTCAAGAACAACACACTCTTCCCGAAACGCGCAACCACCATTGCCGGTCCTCGCAGCATCAAGAGCCAGAAGGCTATCAAGAACGAATTCAAGTCTGTTGAAATGTTTGTTACCGACAACAAGCTTTCGATTTGGCCGAACTTCGAATCGTTCAACGCCGATGTTTACCGCATCGCGCTCAAGAGCAAGTACGACCAGATTACCGCATTCCAGAGCAACCCGCAGATTTCTGGTTTCTTCTTGGACCAGTGGGCCGACAACGGCACAGACTTTAGCGGTATCATGGACGAAAACAGAAAGTCCAAGGGTCTCCAGAACTTTGCCCGCGAAATCACGGCTCCGAGCCGCGTGCTCATTAGCGAACTGGAACATGTCGTTGCTCCGCAGAGCGAAGTCAGCTTCCAGCTTACGCTTTTGAACAACAGCCGCTTGGAAGATGTGGAAATCGAAGTGTCGCTTCTTGACAGCAAGGACAAGGTACTCAACACGCAGAAGGTGATGCCCGAAGAACCGGCCGACAAGAAGACGCTTACGCAGCTTGGCATTTGCACGCTCATGGCTCCGCGCACGACGGGCATGTACAAGATCAAGCTCACGCTCAAGGACAACGGCAAGGAAATCCACTCCAGCTATGAAGACTTGATTGTCATCGAACAGACGGATGTGAAGGAAGCCATGGACAAGGTTTGCTTCCTCGACAACTACGATGAATCGAGCGATGCACTCGCCGCCTTGGATGGTTCCGAACAAATTATCTTCACTGCAAACTTGAGTTCTTGGCCGGATGAAATTTTGGACAAGATCATCGACGTGACGAAGAACGGCGGCAAGACGCTGTTGCTCTCTGACATGACGACTGAAGATATTGATCTTTTGAACCAGAGCCATCACTTTGAACACAACATCGAAGCACACTGGACAACTGGCGCAAACGAATTCAGCTTGCACTACTTGCCGAAGGATTCCCCGCTCCTCGCTGTGTTCGGCGGCAACGGCGTTCTCGACCACAATTCTGCATCGGCAATGCCGGGCATTTCGTTGAACGAGCTCGCTGGCGCAAAGGTTTACGCACGTTCTGTAACGCTCAAGGATGGCGAAATCAAGACGGGTGTGGACTTGCAGCTTGTGCCGTTTGGCAATGGCCAGATTATGTTCAACCAGTTCAGCGTGATTGAAGGTTTGGAAACGAACGCGTTGTCTGACGCGCTGTTCACGGCAATCGTCAATTTGCTGTAAGGGTTGATTATTGCAATTTCAAGAGTCCCGCAATTTGCGGGACTTTTTTAATATCACGTCACCCTTAATTGTCATGCCCGACTCCGATCGGGCATTTCCTAAAACATTCCAAGTTTCTATATTTCGCACCATGACACAGAATAACGTTAATTTGGAAAATTACTCTAACGAACTTGCCACAAAAGCACAAAAGGCAAGCAAAAAGATTCGTACCTTAAGCGCCGAAAAGCGCTCTGCAGTGCTCAACCGCGTTGCAGAACTTCTCCGCGCAAAGAAGCCGGAAATTTTAGCCGCAAACAAGATGGACCTCGAAGCCGCCGCCGGAAAGCTCGACGATGCAAAGATGGACCGTTTGACTTTGAACGATGCCCGCATCGAAG
>CAMZFJ010000346.1 GCA_947306025.1 uncultured Fibrobacter sp. | reverse complement strand
CCGGGTATTCGTTACCGAGCACCTGGATGGCACGAGCAATTTCGCTCTGCGGACGGCGAGCTTTCTTGTCATCGTTCAAGAAAAGTCTCATTCTCGAGTTGCCCGCATTCCACGCACCCGCCTGGAATTCCGAGTATTCATTGGAATCGAGAATTGAAATCACTTCATCGGCAAATTCATCAGCCATGCGTTTGGTACGCGAAAGGTTCACGCCTTCGGGCATGCTCATGTTCACCATGACCGCGTTTGCATCTTCGGTAGGCGCCATTTCACTACTCATGTTATTGAAGCAGAAATATGCAGCAAACAAAAGTGCCGCCACAATCGGGAACAACATCAATCGCCACTTGAGGAATCCACCTAGCAAGCGCGAATAGAACTTGTTAAGCCATTCAAAGAATGGTTCCGTCCATTTATAGAACGCGCCTTTTTTCTGGAGCTTTAAGAACTTAGAGCAAAGCATCGGCGAAAGCGTCAAAGCGCAAAGCGTCGAAAGGAACACCGTTCCAATCATCACCGCCACAAATTCGCGGAACAAAAGCCCAGTCGTGCCGCCCAGCGCAAGCACCGGAACAAACACCGCCATGAGCACCACAGAAGTCGCAATCACGGCAAAGAAAATTTCGTTCGTTCCCGCGACAGCAGCTTGTTTCGGCGTCATGCCGTTTTCAATCTTGTGGTAAATGTTTTCCACAATCACAATAGCATCGTCCACCACAAGCCCAATAGCAAGCACCATCGCCAAAAGCGTAAGCACGTTGATACTGAACCCGCAGAGGTAAAGCACAAAGAAGCTACCAATCACGGATACCGGCACAACGACCATCGGGATAAACGTCGTGCGGCCTTCGCGGAGGAATGCAAAGATAATCGCAATCACGAGCACAAACGCAATAAAGATGGTTTCCACCACTTCCTTGATGGATGCGCGAATATTAATCGAAGTATCGCGGCCATAAAGCAGTTCTACACCTTCGGGAATTTCACGGCGAATATCCTCGACGCGCTTGTAAAACTCGTTTGCAATTTCCACATGGTTACTGCCCGGCTGCGCCATAAGTGCAATCGTAATAGAATTCTTGCCGTTGCGTCTAAAGCCAGTACGCGTATCTTTCGGTTCGTAATGAATGTCCGCCACATCAGAAATGCGAATTACAGTTCCGTCTGCAGCGGTCTTTACAGCAATATTGCCAAACGATTTCGGATCGAGAATTCGACCGAGCGTTCTAATCGAAAGCGTAGTTTCGCTACCTTCGATAGAACCGGAAGGAAGCTCCAAATTCCCCTTGCTCAGAGCCGCTGACATTTCAGCGCCCGAAACACCAAGCGCCTGCATGCGAATCGGGTCAAGCCAAAGGCGCACCACCGGACGCTTTTCGCCCCAGATAGCCACTTCCGAAACACCGTTAATCGTCTGCAAGCGTTCCTTCACATGGTTGTTCGCAATTTCCGAAACTTCCATTGGGTCTAGCTTATCGCTCACCAAGCTCACCATCAAAATCGGGTCGTTATCGCTATCAGACTTATAGACGGTCGGCTCGTCAACGTCATCAGGCAAGCGACGACGCACACGACTCACGCGGTCGCGGATTTCGTTTGCAGCCGCTTCTAGGTCCATGCCTGTTTCAAATTCAATACTGATGTAAGAGAACCCATCGCGGCTCGTCGAGGTCAAAGCCTTGATACCAGACGCACTGTTGATGGAGGCTTCCAAGATTTCAGTCACTTCGGCTTCAACCACGGCAGCGTTTGCACCAGGATAAGAAGTACGCACCTGAATCAAAGGATAATCGACGTTCGGGTATTCACGGATACCAAGCGAAGTCAAACCAAAAAAGCCTAGCAACAGGATGACTAGCGCCATCACTGTCATAAGCACTGGGCGGCGAACAGAGAGTTGGCTAACGCTCATTACTCCACCTCGTAATTAATCGAGTGACGGAGCCCCTTAATCTTAACATCTGCACCCGGACGCAAGCTAACAATGCCAGAAACAATGACCGTATCGCCCACATCAAGGCCCGAAATCACCTGCACGGACATCGGCGTACGAAGCCCCGTCGTGATATGCTTGATTTTAGCCTTGCCGCCTTGGCTCACGAACACGTAAGCGCCTTCCCTGTCGAGGATCATCGCTTCGGACGGAATCGTAAAGCTCTGCACGTTGCTTGCTTCCATGGCGACATTCACGCTCACAAAGCTACCTGCAATGAGTTCACCCTTGGAGTTATCGACATCAACCATCACGCGGCGAGTGCGACTGCTTTCAGAAATCACGGCATCCAAAGCCGATACAACGCCTTCTTTTTCGACATGGCGTTCAGCATCCTTGAGCGCAATCTTGTCGCCCACCTTAATCACAGATGCGTAACGCTGCGGGAGAGCAAACTTGGCCTTGAGGCGATCGACTTCGCTGAGTTCTGCAATGGGCGTTCCTGAGTTGAGCCAGGCACCCACAGAAACATCCACAAATCCAAGCTTACCGCTAAACGGCGCACGAACTTCGGTCTTTGCAAGTTGCGCACGAATCAGTTCCACACTTGCCTGCGCCGACTTGAGCGAAGCCTCGGCAGATTCCAAGTCCTGCTTTGTGGCACCGTTCTTTTCAAAGAGACCGCGAACGCGCTGTTCCTTTTGCTCGGCAAGCATCCTGTTCGATTCAGCCTGCTTGAGCTGAGCACGGAGTTCAGAATCATCAATCTTTGCAAGGAGCGCGCCCTTCTTGACCACAGCGCCATCCTTTGCAGTAAGGCTTACCAAGCGACCAGACATCGCCGCCGAGAGCGAAACGCTATTCTTCGGCACGAGAGTCGCCATAGTCTGGAAACTTTTGCCCTGCGAAGAAAGCTCAGCCACATAGCCTTCGACATTGAGCACTCGCTGGGCGCCAGCCTTTTTACCGCCATTACCTTTTCCACCAGGAGCTCCCTTAGCGGAATCGTCTTTACCCCCACATGCAACAAGAAGTAGAGAAGTCAATGTAACAACAAGAAGCTTTTTCATAGTAGGAAATGGGTTAGTGATTAGTGGTTAGACGTTTTTCGCGTATTTAGACGCTTGAATACTGAAAAAGGTTGCTTAAAGTTTTTGGCTCCAAAAATAAGTTTTTTGGTTACACAATCGTGGCCTCACCACCTTTAAACACGAGCTCCGCTCGTGTTTTTTCCTAAGCCCCTACAACCTATAACCTATTACCTACTTAAAACTTCACGTTCATGAAGAGCGCACCGCCGTCCTGGTAAAATTCCGGTTCGAACTGCACTCGACTAGAGAAAGACTTGGATGAAGTGGCACGGTAAATGCGCACAGCATCGAGCATAGAAACTACGCGGTTCAAGATCAAC
>CAMZFJ010000345.1 GCA_947306025.1 uncultured Fibrobacter sp. | reverse complement strand
TTTCTGGAGGTGAGGGGAGTCGAACCCCTGTCCAAAATCACGTCCATGTACGTTCCTACAAGCATTCCCTTCGAATTTAAGATCTCGTCTTATCCACGCCCAAGAAGGTCGGCGCGGAGTTTGACCAGCCTAGTAAATCTCGGGAGATGCCCCCAGGCATGACACTTCCCTATCCCATATTGCGTCCGGACGTACACCCCGATGGGAGCGGAATGAGGCCCGGCGTTGCCGTTAATTAGGCAGCGAGTGCGTAGTTTTCGTCAGCACTTATTTTTTTTCAGACTTTTTAACGAGTTGCCCTCGTCTGAGACCTCGACTTGCAACTAACACTTCGGTAACCCTGTCGAAACCAGATCACCCCCGGTGCCTGCACCGGGGGTGATCTGGTTGAGACCCGTCGATTAAACGCGACCTTAAGGAGCGTTTAAGCCTTTGAGAGCGCAAGCTCGAAAAGCCCGTAGGGGGAGAATAACGCGAACAGCGTTATTCGAAGCAAACCAGAGCACATACCAGTGCTTTAGTGCTCCAAATATATAAAGTTCGAAGAAATTTGTAAAGTAACCAATTCGGTTGAGACAGGCCAGTCGACTAAATACGAGCTAGCGAGCATTTAGGCCATTGAGCATGCAAGCATGCGAAAGGCCCGAAGGGTGAGAATAACGCGAATCAAGAAAGACATCTATTCATCCTATTGGAACAGACTCTATTTTTGTATATTCCGCTTATGTTTCGCAGTTGGAAAAATAAAAAGTTCTGGATTTACATTGCCGCCACATCCATCGCCTTTTTGCCGCTTATAATCGTTACAGATTTGTCAAGCATAAAAAGATTCAACCTCAACCGAGACTCATTAAACGCCGAAACTTGGCTCGAAGTTGAAAAGAACGAAGTCGTCAAGATTTGCATGGACTCAAAAGTCCGTGCATGGGAAACCTCGCTAGATACGGAAATGCTTGGCGAATCATGTTTAAATGTTCGAATGCCGATGCTTATTGGAGTCTCCCCCATCATGGTGAAATTTTCCGACTCTGACAGTTCATATAAAATCAATTTAGCAGTCGGAATGAAGTATCTTGATTTCAAAAAAGAAGAAGCTTTATATGGCAATGACCTTCGTCAAATGCGACCTCATGAAAAGAAGATTGTGTCCGTTACGGGTACTTATCTAGTAGATGAATATCCAGTAACCAATTGTGAAATCACACAGTTAATGTGGGATGAGATCCCCTTGAATACAAAGGATTATCAAATAGAAAAAGAATGGGCGCAAAGAAAAAAGTCTAGCATACGTAACGAAAAATGCGATGCTCATGATTCTGCAGCAAATATGATTTCTTTGTATATGGCAATGAAGTACGCCAATGCGCGCAGCATTCGAGAAGGATTGAAGCCATATTATCGTTTCTCAGCAACTAAAGAAAAGCACATACATATCATTACGCCTTATCACAAACAGCGTAAAGACATTACAGTCAAACCGAGATACCAATACATTGAAAATTTTTATAAATTCACAGGATACGAGGAACCGACACATCAATATGTTATAGCTCAATACGATTTCACAAATCATGAAGATTCAACAATTCTTGTGATGGTTGATTCAACATCAGATGGTTATCGGCTACCATATTATGACGAATGGATGATGCTTGCTCGCGGCGGAGAAAAAGAGGCTATGACGCCTTGGTGCAATAATTCCGCTAAAATTAAAGACGTTTCAAAATATGCAAGATTTGCCAAATATAAGGATGAAGTCAAATCAGAACCTGTAGGCCAGCTACAACCTAATGAATATGGTTTATACGACATGTTAGGTTTAGTAGAAGAACATGTTCTTTTAGAAGAGCACAATTGGCCAAGACCTATGGTAGATCTAATTTATACCTTAATCCCTTTTAGCCAAGAAAAAGAATCTTTCAAGTGCTATGATGAGGACTGTCCTTCCTGTTTAAAAGGTGGTGGACTTTTAAGCGATTGGAAAAAAATCAGCTACAGTTATTCAGCCTTTGACTATTATACTGGTTACTCCGGCGGTTTCCGCCTAATCCGCAACATCGGCAACAACGCCAAGTGGAGCGAAGCCAATTCTGATAAGGAATAACCTTTTCCTAAAATGTGATTATCAAAACGAGGCCATACGGCCTCATTTTTTCATACGCACAGCCCGGGATTTTTCGATTCCGCCCTTATAGGCTCCACTCAAGATTACACTATTGCGTTCAATCGTAGAAAATAAGGAAAAGCCGTTCCCGGCACGGCCGGGAAGACATCGTTATTACTTGAGGAATTTTTCCATCTGTGATTTTTTCAGTTCAAGAACTTTGCTTTCGGGAAGATGGGAGTATTTGACAATTTCCTCGATAGGCTTGTTGTCTGCAAGCATATCGAGTGCCATTTCGACATTTCGGTTATCACGCCCTTGTTCAAGCCCTTGTTCACGTCCTTTGAGCCAAATTTCGGCTTCGATAGCTTCATCAGCGTGTTTATCGAACATATGTTCCTCCAAGGCTTTAAGCAGTTCAGGGCTTATGCGACTTACGCGTAAACGGTTGAGGGCTTCCCTAAATATCGGATCCTTCGATTCGGGAACTTCAAGCGGGCCTTGCGACAAAAGTTTCAACCAGTAGTCCTCGCGTGAACCGATGCTCTTGCGAATCCTCTTAAAGTTCGGTAAATCAATTACAATATATCTATTTTTACTGAAAATGGGAAGAGCCCGATGTGTTGAGTCGCTGTGGTGAACCTCGTCCTCGCTATAGACGGCCCAAGTATCCTTAAAAATATCCTTTGACTTGAGAATTTGGAAATTACAAAGCCAGATGGAAACCGTTTCGGGAAGTTCATAAAAATGAACCTTGCGCTCTTTTTCATCCATCGACCTGAAATACATCGACCTGTTATACTCGTATTTGCCACGTAACGTCTGGTAGGAATGGTAGAGTAGCAAACTGTCCAAAAAGAAAGGATGGCTTCTGTTCTGGAGCTCGATATTAAAATAGCGATTGTCCTTGGTGGTTACCCACACATCAAGTCGCGCGGAATCATCTTCCGGCATGAAGTATTTGAACTTCAAAAATGAAGAGACTTTATATGGTAATGACCGTCGTCAAATGCATGCGTCTGACACAAAGACGGTGTCTGTTACAGGAACTTATCTAGTAGATGAATACCCAGTAACCAATTGCGAAATCACTCAATTAATGTGGGATGAAATTCCCTTAAATCCAAAGGATCATCAGATTGAAAAAGAATGGTCAGAAAGAAAAAAGTCCAGCATGCGTAACGAAAAATGCGATGCCCATGATTCTGCGGCAAATATGATTTCTTTGTATATGGCAATGA
>CAMZFJ010000344.1 GCA_947306025.1 uncultured Fibrobacter sp. | reverse complement strand
AGGCTCATTGGTTCCTAAACGAACCCTCCCCTTACAGGAAACACGCAACATCCCCGTTAGAGAATCCGCAGAGATATTTACTTCAGGATTATTGTTCCATAAAGCATTATTTGATTCTGTACATGCGCATAAAAGCGCAATTAAAAGAATAAGAAAACATCTCATTTTTGCTCCCCTTGCTTAATATTTTAAATATTTACTTATCCAAAGTCGATAACAAAGAATCTAGCCTTCACGCAAATTACTTTGTATCAAAACACAACATTAAAAAGGTTATATACCTCATTTTTTCTTCTCCCAAGACAACAGCAGTTTATTCAAGCGTGAAGTCAACAAAACGCTACCTTCATAACACAAATGATCTTCATCAACAGCCATTTGATCCGTGTAATCGTGTTTTCCCATTTTATTTTCATCCATCAACTTAAAATTCGGATATTCCTTACTCAACGCGTCAAGTTCGTTGAGTAACTTTTTCGCAGAACTACGGCGCAAGCCATAACGACCAAAAGAACCTGTTTTTGCATACGCCGGACTTTGCGGGAAAACAACGCCAACAACACGGATGTTTCTCTTTGCCGATTCCTGGATAATGGAAACAAGAGCAGCCTTGCTATCTTCAACCAAATTCCAATGTTCATCGAGATAGCTACTATCTTGTTCAACTTCAGGTTCATCATGCCATGAATGGCAAATCACACTTGTGTAGCGGCCACGCTCTTTCATGTAATAGCTGTCGTCAGAGGAACCTACAGCGTTTTCGGTATATTCCAGCAAGCCTTCTGGATAGCCATCGCTCCAGTAATCATGATTTGCATCATAGATGTAGCCGGGATAATTCAGAAAATCCGTATAGAAGAAATTGTCGCCATCGGGGCCATCAACTTTATACCAAAAATCGAGATCAAGCGAAACTACAATATACTTGAGATTTTTCATGTGCTTCAAGATATAGCGGTCAAAAAAATCTCGGGACGTGTAAATGGAATTTGGCGTATGTCCAAAATTCACGGTAAAAAAACGATCGTCAAATAGCGAAGGTATTACGCCATACATCGGTCGAGACGAGCCCAAGATAGCGACATTTGCAGAATCGCGGTATTTCCAAAGAAGAGTCATCTTGTAACGCATAAGAACATCTTCCCATTTGTCAGACGGATACAAATAAATCCCCGCACTATCCGGATCGAGTTTGCTTGTCGCCGGGATATAGATTTTTTGCCGCCAAATATTCGGATGCCAAAGTTCATCCCCTTCTACCAAATCCAATATAGTTCCATCGCCCACATTCACAAGTACAATTTTTGAATGAGCACCAATTGCATTCGTAAGCGTAGCTACAATAAAGCCACCACTGGGTTCTGGGCTTACATAATTCAGAGCCCATTCCACATGGTCAAAACTGAAGCCTTCTGGAGACGCAAAGGCCTTAATCAATGTTCCCGTGCTATCGGCAATCAACAACCGTTCATGCGTTCCATCGCTTTACAAACTCGGCTCCAGTCTTACCGCCAAAATCCAAGAAAGCAACACGCTTTGTGCCATCGTTTGCAAGCGACACATTACAGGCCTGTTCTCCATTATACCACACCGTATCACGACCATTCGCAAGCGTTCCACCAGGGTTTGCAATTCGAGCACGTAACAAACGAGCCCCCGACACCGCAAGTTTATTGTCGTCCGAAATTCCACCATGGTAAGCCCCGTCAAAAAGTTTTTGCGGTTTTCCAAAGCGGCCTTGGGTATACGTCACTTGCCATGTGCTCTTTGACTTAAACGAAGATTCATCCTTATTGTCTCCAGCATCGGTCACATAAACGATTGCGGTATCGCCATTATCAAGTAGCCGCCAACGCGGAATGGAAACGTTCCCCTTCACACTGACCTTTAGTGGTCTTACCTTACTTAACGAAAGCGGACGGATATAAGCCTCAGATTTTCCAGGAACGCCTTCCATCCCTGTGCAAAATACGACAAGTCTTCCATCCGGTGAAATATCAGGATGATAAGAATCAATGGTATCCGAAATTTCCGTAACAGACAACGTGCCATTAATGTAATCGATATACGCTAAATTTCCAGTCACTTCGTTACGGAAAACAAGTTTAGTACGATACGTTTCCAAATTATTCTTGATTACCGAAGCACTTGCCATCGGGATAATTCGAGTGTCACGCGCTTTACCATCGCGACCCAACCAAACGGCATTCGAAATTTTTCCAAAAGCCAAGCGGAAACCTAAATACTCCGACTTAGCAGCCGATGTCACTGTATAGACATCACCGCGATTATAAAGTTTTATCGAAGAAGGCTCATTGCGGTAGCTGCCCCCTTTAATAACTCGTTCACCAAGAACACCTCCATCAGGACTGCCCACGTAATTTGTAACAACCGTATCCCTAAAAAAACCAAGCCAATCTGAAACCCATTCTTTTACATTTCCGCCCATGTCGCAAAAATCGCCATGAAGGCGTGGATATGAACAAACATTCTTCGGCTCAAATCCAGAGTTTTTCGCGTTCCATTCCCCAGACGGATTCCAATGGCGATCGGCAGCCATAATCCATTCCGCTTCGGTCGGCAAACGATAGGCATCTACTTCAGGATGAAAAACAAGCCCTTCCATCGAGAAGCAGTTTCCATTGCCATCAAAAGAGGCCGAAGTGTAAGTGTAAGCGGTATCGTAGCCTTCACGCTTACTACGTTCATTCGAAAAAAGCACTGCATCGTAGTAAGTCACATTCGTCACAGGCAACAAATCCGAACCTTCACCTTTGCAACGTTCATCAAAAGTGGTCCCCATAAAGGACCTGAATTCGGCACAAGTAACCTCGTGCACGCCCATGGAAAAATCATAGTTCAAGGCGGCTCGTAGCTGCGGACGTTCATTCGCCTTCGCCGTCGAAGCATACGTTCCCAAATACGATAGAGTTCCACCTTTTGAGTTTTTCACTTTCGAGGCTTTGATAACAACCAACCCGTCATGGGCGTTATCATTTTCTACCGGGGCATTGAGCCAAACGTGATCGCCATAAAAAGTGTCGCAACCAAAAAAAACAAGAATAAATGGTACTAAAAGAAGTACCTTTTCGAGGAAAAAAGGATGTACAAAACACTTAAACATTTTCTCCCTAAAAATAGCTATTAAACCAATCCAAACCAAAGTTCAGATCGGCATTTTCCCCTAAAAAACACGCCTTGATTATCCATTAAAATAAGTATTCACAATGAATTTGGCAATCTTTTTTTTGCAATAGTTTGATTTGCTTCAATTCCCGGATATTCCGGAAAAAATTCTTCGGCCATGCGATACCACGTAAGCGCACGCGGGATATCTGCTTCGAGGTAAAG
>CAMZFJ010000343.1 GCA_947306025.1 uncultured Fibrobacter sp. | reverse complement strand
TGCAAATATCGAATCTTCAAGTTCGCAGGGAACAAATGCAATTTATGCACCGATTGAATCTAACGTTGTTCGCTCTCAGCAACCGCGCTTCCGCTTCGATGGTCACTCTCTCTTCATCGAAAAGAACGGTAAACGCTTTGACTTGAAAGGCCATCGCGTCAAGTAATGTGGTGCGTCATTTTCGACGCCATCGGTAATCTCCGAGAATTTGAAAATCTCATGTTCATAGAATGCAAAACGGCGCCCCGAAAGGAGCGTCGTTTTTCGTTTAAGTCTTTAGGATTGAGCACGCGCTAGATGTTGCTTTAAAAATCACTCGCTTGTGAGCATGGTTGATTTTAAATTAGTACTCGATGTAATAATTTGGCTTTTTCGTAAAGAATCTGCCGCTAGCGTCGCGGTTGTGCTTTGGCGCCTTTTGTGGTGCGTGTGCTCTGTTGTTTTTGGGCAAGGCTGTCGGATCAGGATTGAGGACGTATTCCCCGTAAACGGCTGTTTTTTGCCGAGTGTTTTCTCCGGCGTAACAAGTGTCGTTCATTATGGCAAAGTAATTTTTAATGCTGATTTTGTCGCCTTTCTTTGCGGTCAAATTTTTAGGAATGAAAACTCGTTGAGCCTTGAAATTCTTGAGCATGGCGGAATCGTTACCTGTGGGAAGATTTACAGTGCGATTGCTGATGCTGATGGCTTTCATTTGTGTAGTCTTGTGGTCGACAACTCCTGTCACGGGGACTGATGTGGGTTGCCCGTATAAATTAGGGACGCGAGTGAAATTCTCGAAGACGGAATCGATTGTGCCACTGACATCAATCGAAAAGCGTAACCGTTCGAATGAAGAATCTCTGACGAAATAAAAAACTTCAAAAAAGTTTTCCTCTGAGACGCTTATAAATCCAGTGTGGTCGATGGTTTCGCAAATAATTATGTCCGAAACATCGGGCTTGTTTTCTTGCGCTGGGGCAAGAATTCCTAAAAGGAAAAGTAAAATGGGTGAATATTTCATTTGCAATCTCGCCTCTGATAGAAGTTTGTTATTAATATAAATAATTAAAGGACGAAATTTTTTTTCTAAAAGGATTTTGAATAATTGTTTGTCTGATTTAATAAAAAAAGAATACGGTAAGCCAAGGCTTTTGGCGTTAATGCGCAAAGCCTTGGCTGTTTTATTATGTGTTTGAGAATATTCTATTTGAGTGTTACGACTGTTCCGCTTGTACTGCTATTGTGGTCGATTGATACGGTGTAGCTTCCGTTAGGAACTTTTTCGCCATTCCATGAAATGGTGTTGTAACCCGCTTTGGCGTCTTTTAAACTGAATTTAGCGATTTGCTTGCCGTCAACATTGGTGATAGTGACTGTTGTCTTGCCCGCTTCCTTCAAATCGAACGCGATGTTTTTGCGGTCAAAACTCTTTAATACTGATATGTTGTTTGAAATTGGCTTCGCGGCAGTTGTTTTTACTGGAGCTGCTTTTGCCTTTTCCGCGTATACGCCGTCCAAATTCTTAGCGGATGTTGCTTCCTTGTCTTGAAGCACGGCGCCCTTTTGAAGAACGGCCAGTAGCTTCTTGTCGCCTTCTGTTGCTGAAGCGTATGTCTCAATTTCACTAGAATTGAGCTCTTTCTTGTCGCCGTACCAGTTTTCGATATCCTTCTGGTCGAGGGACTTGACCGTGATTTGAACGCGAGAAAGAATGGTTGAGTATGTTTCGCCGTTGCTCACGTATGTCACTTCTATGGGCTTGTTCTTGGGACCGCGAAGCCTTTGCTTTGTGTCCTCAACGGATTTTCCCTTAAGTGAAATCCCGTCAACTGCGATGATTTTGTCGCTGACTTGAAGCTTGCTTTCGGCTGCGGGGGTGTTTGGAATGATGTCAAGAATCTTGATGCCATCATTTTCTTGTTGGAATGAAATTCCAATTCCCCCGAAGCTTTCGTTTGCCATTGCAGCGCATGCTGAAACGATTGTGGTGAAAACAACTTTATTGAGTTTATTCATTTTTGCTCCCTTTGAGTGTTTTTATGAATTTGGTTTACAAGTACAAACGCGAACTTTACGTGAAGTTCTTTTCTCATTCGTGTTCTCTGTATTTGATTAGCTTATTTAAAAATCTGAAATGCTGGTTTAATTTCGGATAATGTACTTGATATAAGCTAATTCGAAATTTTTATAATAAGATAACAAAAAAAATGAATGATATTGACAGTTTTTTTTAAATAATTTTTTACACAATTTTTTTAAATATTTTATCCAAAGTTTGGAAATTTATTATAAATTTTTGGTCTCGATTACTTACACTTATATTTTGGAGGTGGATCAATGAAAAAAATAACCTGCGTGGTTGCTTTTTCTGCTGCATTCTTGTTTGCTGGAAAAAGCCCATTTAGTATGGTTCGTACGGTCGCTTGGGATGCAAACGGCCAACCGTCAGAAGAAGCTGTTGACTTGACAGTTTGTCTAGAACAAAACCCTGTTCAAGGAAGCTCCGATCCGGCAAAGTCCAGAGAACGCTATGAAAACATTATCAAGTACTGGGCCGATGGCTTGTACGAAATGTCCAATGGCGGTAACTATTTGGGCAATATCCGAATTTTTACGGGAACCACGAATTCTAAAGGTTGCGATGTCCGGTGGCGCATTTTAAATGAATGGCCTCGTGCGAATGTTGCTGGGTTCAATTCGCCATCTGGAAACTTGATTGTGTCGGATGCTTGGGTTTCTGGCGATCCTGATTATGAATTCCGTACAAATAATGCAATGCAACAGTTCCATTTTGGAATGACGCTTACGCATGAATCGATGCATTACCTTTATGGGTTAGGCGATGAATACGGAACAGTGTCGTTTATTCCGGATCCGTCGGATTTTTATAATAATGTTGCGGTTTCCGCAAATCCGACAACAGACAAAATCCGAATAGATGTTTTGTCTGATAATTCCTATGAATCAAGCTCGTTGGACGCACTCCATAATGGACAGCAAATCTATTTTGTCCCGAATGGTGGCTCGATTCCGTCCGGAACGTGGACGGCTCCTACAAGTTCTGTATGGCTTGCTAATGGCTATATGACTATTGATGAACTCGAATGGGCACAAGATGGCTCTCCGTCTGTGACTTTCTCCTTGAAAAATCCAAGTGGAAACAAGGTGAATATCACAAGTGCCGGTAGCGGAAATTGGGGCGTTTCTTTGCCTAGAGCTGCTGGTGCTACGGCACATACGATTCAAAATACGCAATGGCCTTTGGGCTATTTCAAGTTTGGCGCATGTGGAAACGGCGCTGCAATACCGTGGCAGTGGGCCAACTTGAGCACTAAATTTAATTTCAATCCGAATTCGATGCAGGGTGTGATATATAAAAATGC
>CAMZFJ010000342.1 GCA_947306025.1 uncultured Fibrobacter sp. | reverse complement strand
CAAGGCAAGTTCAAGATTACAGGCAAGGCGCAAGCCGAAGCCATTATCAACGTATTAAAAAAGTGGTATAACATTTAATGCCAGACCCTGCTAGTAAAAAGAAGAATTACAACATCGAATTCCTGTGCGAGGGGAATATCGAATCCTTCCCGTGGAAGGATAAGTTCGAAGCTATGGCCCGCAAACTCCTTGCCGAAGAAGGCACGGAGAATAACGTCAATATCGTTCTTTGCACGGACGAGTTCGTTCGCGAGATGAACAAGAACTACCGAGGACTCGACAAGGTGACGGACGTGCTCTCGTTTGAGTGGCACGAAGAAATTCCGGGCGAAGAAGAAATGCTTGGCGAAATCTATATCGCTCGCGACCAAGTCAAGCGCCAGGCCCCGCAATACGGCAACAGCTTTTTTGCCGAGATGAAACGCGTGATTGTTCACGGTTTGCTCCACCTGTCGGGGTACGACCACATAAAGGCCGCCGACCGCAAAGTGATGCGCGCCCGCGAATGCGAATTCTTGGGACTGGATCCTTATAAGGATAAGGAGAGCATGGAAAATGGGTGATACGAACACCATTGCTATTGTTCTTCTCGTTTTCTTTCTTTTTATATCGGCGTCTTTTACTTTAATCAAGGCTGTCTTTGCGGCGATTTATGCCAAACGTGAAGACCATGACCGCACGGATCGCGAAGCGAAGATTGCAAAGATTGTCGAAAACTGTGGCTACAATGAAACCGTTTCCATCGGCCGCATTTTCTCGGACGTGGGCATTGGCGTGTTCGGATTTTACCTCTTCTCGAACGCTCCGTGGCAGTGGGTTCACGATTATTGGCTGTTTGGAATTTTGGCGTATATGCTCTGTGCTTGCGCCGTGATATATGTGGTAACGATATTCTGCCCGAACTTGATCGGTAGCTTAAAACCTGACACTTTGTCTGTAATTCTCGTTCCGCTTTACAGACTGCTTCGCATGCCGTTTCTTCCGGTTGGGAAGGTGAGCCATACCATTTATCTCAAACTTTTGAACGCTCTGGGTTATGATGCTAAGCTCAGCTTCTTGCCTGAAGAGCGCCGTGACGCCGTGCAAGCGGACATCTCGGATTCTTCGCTCGCCGAAGGTGAAGGCCTCGAAAAAGAAGAACGCCAGATGATCCTCAACATCTTCGACTTCGTGGAAACGCCGGTGCGTGAAATCATGACGCCGCGTGTGGACATGTGCGCGATTGATGTGGACACCTCGCTCGAAGATTTGGTGAAGGTCTTGAATAACGAACGCCATTCCCGCTTGCCGGTTTACAAGGAAACTGTAGACAACATTGTCGGTATCCTTTCGAACCGCGACTTCTTGGAATGGTACACGGAACATCGCGATGAGCCGTTTGACTTGATGAAGCTCGTGATGCCGCCGGTTTACGTGCCGTACCACAAGAAGATTGATGATCTTTTGACGGAACTCCGCAAGACGGGTAATCAGCTCGCGATTGTCGTGGATGAATATGGCGGCACGGCAGGTCTCGTGACTCTCGAAGATATCCTCGAAGAAATCGTGGGTGAAATCCGTGACGAAGACGATATGGACGAAGACGAGGACGTGCTGAAGTTGAAGGATGGACGCTACATTCTCGACCCGCTCATGACGCTCTCGGATTTGGAATACGAACTCGACGTGGAGCTCAAACCGCCTGAGAATTCCCATGTGGAAACGCTCTCCGGCTTGATCCAGGCAACGCTTGGAATCATCCCGTCGCCGGGCGCCGAAGTCAAGATCCAGGGTTACACGTTCCGCGTTCTGCGCATGGACGGCACCCGCATGGAAAAGGTCTTGATGATCCTGCCAGCCGGCGTGAAAGGCCCAAAGACGCAAAGCCTGCATAAAGTGTAATGTCATGCCCGCGCAGGCGGGCATCTTGTGCAAACGAAAAATGCCGCGATACCGCGGCATTTTTTCTATCTCGTTTTTCAAAGTCACAGACTGTGATTTTAAACGTGCGACTTCACGAAAATTCTTTTAAAAAGATTCTCTTGACAATCCTAAAAGTTAAGTTTATATTTTGAGTGAACTTTTGTTCAGTATCTAAAACGTTTTAATCTAGCGCCTTTTTTTGCTTGTAGGTGCAAGGAGTGAAATATGAATACTAGCCAAATTCGGCAAGAAAAAGTTATATTGCCTCAAAGCGATATGATGTACCCCTTCATGACACTTGATGATAATGCGGAAATTGTCCATTCTGAAATGGGCAAGGATGGTCGTGTTAAGGTGTACATTGAGAAGCCTGATGCAAAAGACGGCTTCCATTATGCGACATGTTATTTACCCTCCTACACATGGGAAGATGTATTCGGTTTTTCAGATGAGGAAATCAATCGCTATAAAAAAGTGATTGAATCGACAGCTCATTTGATAATGGAATTTTCTCAGAAAGGTGGGTTTAATAGTGCCGCAGATATTTAAAATCGGATCGTTCTGGGTTTATTTTTGGTCTAATGAAAGCTGTCCGCTAGAACCGATACATGTACATGTGTCAGAAGGTGCACCCACTGCAAATGCCACAAAAATTTGGATAACGCGGGCTGGCAAATGTCTTTTAGCACATAACAATTTGCATATAAATTCACGAATCTTGCTGAATATACTTCGAATTATCGAAGCTCGGAACGAAGAAATCGTTGAAAAATGGAAAACTTTCTTCGGAGATGTGTCGTATTTCTGCTAAAGCGATTGGTTGAAAAAACACCCCGTGACAATGCACGGGGTGATAAATAGCTTTTTTCGCTGACCTAGAGACTTTTTGCCTCATACCTCAGAGCGCAGTGGCCTGAGGTATGCCAACTGCGCCGCTAGCGTCAACTACAATTCTTCCACAGCTTCTGCTCTCAGGTTCTGCACGATGTGCTCCTGGCGGCTCGGCGTGTTGTTGCCCATGTAGTATTCCAGCATCTTGCCCAGCGTTGCGTCGGGCGGAATGCTCACCGTTTCAAGGCGCATGTCTTCGTTGATGAACTGTCCGAATTCTTCCGGGCTGATTTCACCAAGACCTTTGAATCGAGTGATTTCGAGACCTGTCTTGCCGATTTCCTTCGCAGCCTTGTCGCGTTCTGCTTCGTCGTAGCAGTACTTGGTCACCTGCTTGTTGCGTACGCGGAAAAGCGGCGTCTGCAAGATGTACAAGTGCTTCTGCTCCACGAGTTCCGGGAAGAACTGCAAGAAGAACGTCATGAGCAAAAGGCGAATGTGCATACCGTCCACATCAGCATCAGTTGCGATAATGACTTTGTCGTAACGCAAGTTTTCGAGACCGTTTTCGATGTCGAGTGCATGTTGCAACAAGTTGAATTCTTCGTTTTCGTACACGACCTTCTTGGTCATGCCAAAGC
>CAMZFJ010000341.1 GCA_947306025.1 uncultured Fibrobacter sp. | reverse complement strand
TCGTAAAGCTTCTTGAAAATAACCATAACATCATTCTTCATGGTGCTCCGGGAACGGGAAAAACATATCTTGCAGAAAAAATTGCACGAAAGATGGGGTGCAAAGACGATCAAATGGGCTTTGTTCAGTTCCATCAATCTTATGACTATACTGATTTTGTAGAAGGCTTAAAGCCGTTAAAGAAAGATAATAGTTCTGATGTTTATTTTGAAAAAGTAGATGGGGTATTTAAATCATTTTGTGAAAAGGCTCTGAAAAACCTGCGCAATGCAAATGACGATAATGTGTCAAAGAATAAGACTTTGCAGACTCTTTTGGACGATTTCATAGTGCAGAAAGAAGATTCTGAAGATGAGTTTACCTTGAAAAAGGGTGATCATTTTAAAATTAGTCATAGCGATAATCGTTACATATATATAGACAATGGTGAAAAAAAGCAAGATGTTAAAATTGCTAAAAAAGATATGGCTCGCTTGCTGGAATTGGACAACATTGAAAATGTCGTTGAAATCAAAAAAATATTTAATAGGACCCATAGACAGAAAGATTCCTATATGTTTTCTTTGTATGGTGAAATTAAAAAGTTAACGGATAAACAAGGAAAATCAAATAATCCACCAATTGAAAATACATCTGGGGACAAAGAACCGCTCAAGAAGTATGTTTTTATTATTGATGAAATAAATCGTGGAGAAATGTCAAAAATATTTGGTGAATTATTTTATGCAATAGATCCAGGTTATCGTATTTCGTGGGATGATATTGTAGCGGTGCAAAAGAATGAATCAACAAAAGCTTTTATTCGCACGCAGTATGCTAATATGGATAATGATCCAAATGAATGGGATGATGTGTTGCATATTACAGAAGAAAATGATTACGGTCACTTCTTTGTCCCCGAAAATGTTTACATCATCGGTACGATGAACGATATTGACCGTAGTGTTGAAAGCATGGACTTCGCAATGCGTCGTAGATTTGCGTTTAAAGAGATTACAGCGGACGAACGTATTGAAATGCTTGACTCTTTAAAATGCGAAAAAAAGAATGAAGCAGTCAAATGCATGCAAGCGCTAAATAAAGAGATTGAGAGTATTAGTGGCCTATCGTCGGCATACCATATTGGTCCTGCATATTTCTTGAAACTTGATAATTATGATGGAAGGTTTGAGGATCTTTGGAAATATCACATAGAAGGAGTTCTTCATGAATACCTCCGTGGCATGCCGAAAGCAGCAGACCATTTGAACAAATTGAAAGAATGCTATGACAAATCTATTGCTTCTGAATCAAGCGTCTCTAGCGACAATGCAAGCGATTCTGTAGAAAATTCCTAAATGCTCATTTCTCTAAAAGACAATCAATATTCGCCAGTTGCATGGTCGAAAGATTGGGGCTGTGAAAAATGCCCCGAAGAAGTGCGTAAAACGTTACTTCGTTTTGACGATGTCTCATTAGAACAGTTGCAATCGGAAAGTTTTTCTGGTGGAAGATTTCTTGTTTTTCCTTCGGGCAACGCCAAAGCAGATTTAGGAGATAAGGATTATATTTTCTCTTTGACAGAAAAAGAATCAGACAAGCCTGGTTTTAAAACAAGCAATGTCATGGGGTTCTTTAGCCTTGATGAAGATGTTCGCGTCAAGATTTCATCCCGATTTGACAATTCTGGAAAAGACTTTTTCTTGCATTATATGTTGCAGAAAGTCTGCAATGTTGCTTATACGCCGCGTACAGAATCCGGCGAAGATTCGTTCTACGATTTTCTTTATCAGCTATTCCCTTATTACTTGAACGAAGCCTTGGCGCAGGGCATATATCGTGCCTATGTCACTCGCGAATACAACGATGCAAATGTTCGTGGCCCAATTGATGTTGCAAGGCATATCAAGTACAATATCCCATTTAATGGAAAAATTGCCTACCATACGCGTGAATACACTACGGATAATGTAATTACGCAGTTGATTCGCCACACGATAGAGTACATTCGTTCGTTACAATATGGGAAAATTGTACTGGAAAACGGCAGTAAAGACCTGCGTGACAATATCATGGCTATCGAGATGGCGACGCCAACGTATAGCCGAAACGATAGGCTGAATATTATTCGCCGAAATGCGCGGCCAGTAACGCATCCTTACTACACTGCGTATGAACCGTTGCGCAAGTTGTGTCTCGCTATTTTGACAAATCAAAAATTGAGTTACGGTGAAGACCCGGACAATATGATTGCTGGCATCCTTTTCGATGGTGCAAGCTTGTGGGAAGAATACCTGAATGTAATTATGCAGGATGAATTTGGCGAGCGTCTCTTGCATCCGAATAATCGTAGCGGCTTTGGAAGACAGTATTTTTTTGAAGGTGCGTCTGGCGAAATATTCCCTGATTTTTTACTTGATGAAAATCCTGTTTCTAGCAATGTAATGACGGCGGGACAAGTTCTAGATGCCAAGTATAGAAACAATGCATTAGATAGTGATGTCTATAAACAGATGCTTTCTTATATGTTCCGATTTGATTCTAAGATAGGGAAGTTGCTGTATCCTGTTTCTTCCAAAGATTGCGATAAGGATGAAGGTAAAGCGAAAGTTTTGAAATTGCGTCGCGATTCCAGCATTGTGTTGAAAACTGTTCCTTTTATTGTCCCTGCATATTCTGAAGGAGATAGTTTTGAATCGTTTGCGAAAAAAATGGAACAGGCAGAAACTGAATTTATTGGAAACGTTTTAGAGTGATAAAGATGGTAACCTAAAGAACCATTTTGCTAACGTCGGCAAAATGGTCTTTTATCTTTTCCGCATCTTCTCGCCGGCAATAACCACCAGCAATGCGCCAGCGGCTACGCCGCCGACCTTCTTGAGGTCGCTCCAGAATTGCTTCCGGTTTGCCTTGCACTGCACGCAAAGTTTTTCGGTGTCTTCGGGTTTGTCGCAGCCGCACTTCTTGCATATGTTCCAGAGTTTCTGAGTCATTGCGTGTCTCCTTGACAACTAGATTCTAATATACACTTTTTTGTAGACTATCCTCAGTTTTTCCAATCAATGATTAGAAAATTGAAGAACTGGTGTGCATTGCAGTTTTTCTACGCAGAGAGTAGAAAATCAAATACCGAGGAAATCTCGGTAGCTCAAAAGGATGGATACTAGGATAAGAATTTTTTTATTACCTTTTTCTAAAAGCCCCACCTCACACAAGGAGTTCCCCATGAATAAACATTTCGCACTCACGCTTATGGCAACGCTCATCTGCAGTACGCTTGCCATGGCGCAGCTCCAAAAACTCCCCGCTCCGGCAAAGACTGGCGGCAAGCCTGTCATGGAGGCGCTCTGGGACAGGGCTTCCGGCACGGAGTTCAGCGACAAGATGCTCTCTGACCAGGATCTTTCG
>CAMZFJ010000340.1 GCA_947306025.1 uncultured Fibrobacter sp. | reverse complement strand
AATACGTATGAAATCATGGGCTCAAATTTAGTAAATAATGTTTCTCTAAACCGTATATATATATTACGGAAATCATACTTTTTGAAAAAGTTTACAGTACGTTTTGGGGCTGTGTTTTGGGGAATAGTCCTTTTATCCCTTTATTTTGCATTTTGTACGTTTTTTGTGAAAACTGCAATTTACGAAAGAATATTTTTCTATCTTTGTGCTAAAATTTTATCAAAAGAGGATACAATAATATGGCAAACGAAGAAATCAAGAGCAAACTCAAGGCATTCTTTATGTCCGATCTCGGCGTAGATGGCGATGTCCTGAACTACGATACTCCGCTTTTTGGCGAAGAAATCGGTCTTGACTCCGTGGATTCCCTTGAAATCATCTCCTTCGTCGATGACAACTTCGGCGTTTCTATGACTGGCGTTGCTAAGGAAAACTTCCAGAGCATCGATACCATCGCCGCTTTCATTGAAAAGAACAAGGCTTAATCAAGCCTTTTTGTTTGAGTAATGTTTGGAATTTCTATGACTTCTAATAACTGTCGTTGTGTTGTTTCGGGCCTTGGCGTCATTTGCGCTGTAGGCAACAATGTTGAAGAAACCTGGAAAAATGCCCTGAATTCCGTCTCCGGTATTCACAAGACTACTTCTCTTGATACCAAGAACTGCTATGCGGACTTGGCTGCCGAAGTAAATTGTGATACATTGGACGATATTGAATGTCCGGACGAAAAAGACCGCGCATCCAAGCTTTGCATCAAGGCTGCAAAAGAAGCCCTGAATGATGCAGGTCTCGGAGATTTTGCCGATAGCAGCCGCGTAAGCGTCATTATCGGTAGCTGCGTGGGTGGAGTCCTCAGCATCGAGAAATACCATTGCGGCGGTAAGGATGTCAACGAAATTCCAAAGATGCCCATTGCAGCAATCGCTTCCCAAGTGGCTGAATCTTGCCATGCGGGTGGCATTGTAACAAACGTGGGCAACGCTTGTGCTGCCGGTACGATTTCAATTGCTCTTGCTTGCGACCTTATCCGCGCAGGTAAAGCTGATGTCGTTATCGCTGGCGGTTCCGACTCCTTTGCTTCTGTTCCGTATTCCGGCTTCCTTTCGCTCCATGCTTTGGACGAAAACGGTTGCTCTCCGTTCAACCACTGCAACGGCATCACGCTCGGTGAAGGTGCCGGCATCGTGATTGTCGAATCTCTGGAACATGCCGAAAAGCGTAACGCCAAGCGTTACTGCGAAATTCTCGGCGCTGGCGTCACAAGCGATGCTCACCATATCACCGCTCCGCGCGAAGATGGCATCTGCCTTCTCGAAGCGATGGACCGCGCTGTCAAGAATTCCGGCATCAAGAAAACGGACATTGGTTACCTCAATGCTCACGGTACGGGTACGGGCAAGAACGACAACGCCGAAATCAATGCGTTCCACAAGTTCTTCGACGAAGAAAATCCGACCTTGAGTGTCAGTTCGACCAAGGTAATGACGGGTCACTGCCTCGGTGCCGCAGGTGCAATCGAAGCCGTGTTCAGCATCAAGGCCCTCACGACGAACACCGTGCTTCCGACGCTCCACTACTCTGCCGAAGATTCCGAAGTCCTCAAGGCTAAGGTCGGCCAGATGGATTATGTGCAGAACACTCCGCGTGCGAAGGAACTCGAATGCGTCATGAGCAACAACGTCGCTTTTGGCGGCACGAACGCAAGCATCGTGTTCAGCAAGAAGCCGGGTGACGTTCAGAGCCAGGTCGCCAAGGACAAGAAAATCGCTGTGACTGGCGTTGGCATTGTAAGCCCGCTCGGTAACAGCAAGGAAGCTTATCTTGAATCGGTCAAGAACGGCAAGCTCCCGGAATCCGCTTCCATCTGCTCGACCGTCACGAACGACGATTACAAGGAACTTGGCATCAAGATGGCCTTCTACCGCAAGCTCGACAATCTGGGCCAGCTCCAGACGGTTTCCGGCATGCGCGCCCTCAAGGATGCAAACCTCACTGTCACTGAAGACAACGCCAAGCAAATCGGTATCATCGTGGGTACTAGCGAAGGCGGTCTCGGTGCCACTTACGATTTCCAGGAACTCATTACCGAAGCCGGCAATGCTGGCGGTAGTGCATTCAAGTTCCCCCATACAGTTTATAATGCCGCCGGTGGCTACCTCTCGATTCTTTCTGGAATCAAGGGCTACGGCGTCACCATCACGACGGGTCCGCTTTCCGGTCTCGATAGCATCGGCTACTCCATGAACGTCATCCACGACGGTCAGGAACAGGTCATGATGG
The DNA here is from genome assembly GCA_947306025.1 of uncultured Fibrobacter sp. The sequence continues at coordinate 1,118 of CAMZFJ010000340.1, read as the reverse complement.
CTACGGGTACGGACGAAAACCTCCCGATCATCACCGAATTCTGCCAGAAGCTGAATGTCGCTGCTGATAAGGTTGTGGAACCGTATTCTGACTCCAACGGCTTTGTCGTGGGCGATGGCTCTGTTTCGATTATTGTCGAAAACGAAGATTACGCTAAGGCTCGCGGCGCTAAGGTTTACTGCTACGCTCTCGGTTACGGTAACGGCCGCAAGAACGTGAAGTTCGGCCATGTTAGCGGTTCCGGCGAAGCTCTCGACATCGCTATTAACGCAGCCCTCAAGGATGCTGGCGTAAGCATTGACGAAATTGACGCTGTCTGCGGTTTTGCTAATGGCCTCAAGAAGCTCGACGATATTGAAAAGGCTGCCTACGCTCGCGTGTTTGGTGACAAGCTCGCTGGCCTCCCGCTCTTCCAGGTGAAGGAACGCGTGGGTGAAGGTCGTGCTGCTTCTGCCGCACTTGCCGCTGCCGAAGCCGCTCTTATGCTCGGTGGTGAACTTGCCGAAGAAAATGCTTACTTTGTCGCAAACGACGGTAGCGTTTCCAAGAAGAAGGTCGCAACGGCTGGCTTCAAGAAAATTTTGGTTACTTCCTTTGCTACGGGCGGTTCCTACAACGCCGTAGTTCTCGGAAAATAATTTAGTGAAGGAGAATTTATAATGAAAGTTGCAATCGTTACTGGTTCTTCTAAGGGGATTGGTAAGGCTTGTGCCTTGCGCCTCGCTCGTGACGGCTACACGGTCGTCGTAAACTATTCTAGCTCTGATGCTGCTGCTCAGGAAACTTTGGACCAAATCAAGTCCGAAGGTGGCGACGGCATGATTTACAAGGCTAACGTTGCCGTCCTTGCCGAAGTCAAGCAGATGGTCCGTGACGTTTTCAAGGCTTATGGCCGTATCGACGTTCTCGTGAACAATGCCGGTATCGTCCGCGACGAATACCTCCTCATGATGAATCCGGATACGCTCGACAAGTGCTTTGACTTGAACGTGAAGGGCTATTTCTACTGCGCCCAGCAGGTCGCCGTCAAGATGTACAAGCAGAAGTCCGGTGTTATCATCAACATGTCTTCTGTTTCTTCCAAGTTTGCTCTCGCCGGTCAGGCTGTTTACAGTGCC
>CAMZFJ010000339.1 GCA_947306025.1 uncultured Fibrobacter sp. | reverse complement strand
AGCATTGAAGTCGCCGCCAGCAGCTTTCCACAGGCTTTCGAAATCTTCGTTTGTCGGTAGGCGGAAGCCAGCAGGGCAAGCGGACTTTGCCGCCTCCCACGTGTAGAGGCGACCGTAGACCATGCAGTTATCTTCGTCTTCGCGATAGCAAGTGCTGCCCGGCATTTTGTAGTTTAAGTTGTCCGCCATCCAAGTGCGGTCGGCGATTTTCACAATGCGATATTTTTGCTTATCGCGCGAGTCCTTGAGTTCTTGCTTTTTTGCTTTGGGAGCAGCAAAGCTGACGTTAGAAACCGCCAAGACAATAGATAATGCAGATATTAAGTATTTCATTTAACAAAGACTAATTAAACATCTAAAACATTTTGTCATTCTGGAGCCTCGCAGAGGCGATAGAATCCATACTCAAATCTTAATGGACCCTATCGCGGCGGCCCCATAGACCTTGCTCCAGGGTGACAATCACGATTTTACTTTTCGACAACGATCATTTCAGGTTCACCACGGCCCGGAAGCGGCTTGAAAATCTTGACGTTCGTCTGCGTTGCGGGGCCACCGAAAGCCTTCATTTCGCAAACAAAGAGGTAGTTCATTCCAGCAACGACCTGCGTCGAAACGCTGAGCGGTTTCAGGCCCAAGTAAGCATAATCCTTGGTGGCTGCGGCAAACACAGCTGAATCTTCCGCAGTGAGCGGGCGCTGTTCCGAGAAGCCACCCATAAGCATTTCGTCAGTCTTGCCAGTTTCGAGATTTGCAAAGAACGCAGCGACTTCTTCCTTAGCTTTTTCGATACCGCCTTCGGCGTTGATACGCTTGTTAGAAATACCATAGGCAAGTGTCACGTTTGCGTTCGGTTCAAGAGTCTTGAGTTCGCCAGCGCTAGCCTTGCGACCGCCGCTTCCGTAAGTGCAGAACGGCACCACGACCTTTCCACTCAAATCGTTCGCTTCGAGGAATGTGTAAATCGGAGTCGTAAACGTCCCGAACATGATCGGATAACCGAGGAACACGGTATCGTACTTGGCAAGTTCCACCTTCGCATTCACGAGAGCGGGCCACTGCTTGCTTTCGCGTTCGGCACGGACTGTAGCAATCGTGCTATCGTAAGTCGAAGGGAGAGGCTTTACCAGCTGGAGTTCAAATTCGTCTGCATTGCGTGCTTCCTTGAAAACTTGTGCCAACTTTTTGGTCGATCCCGTCTGAGAAAAATAGACGACAACAGACTTAGACTGCTGCGGAGCACTTTCCGCAACCGGCGCTATTTGCATTTGAGATTGAGCCGCTTCTTGCTTATTGCAAGCAGTAAACATTGCAGATGCGGCCAACACCGCCGACATAGCAAGTGTAAATTTCAAGGAACTGGACATAAAAAACCTCCAATTTAAATGTCTCTAAAAAAAGATATTTATTTTTTAAAAGGAGGAGTTCCATGGAATTTATAATCATTGCCTTATTGTTCTTTTTCATAATGTTCATCATTACATTCGTGCCTGCATGGTTAATAACAAAAAAAGAACGACAAACATTCGAGCTAGAGCAAAATCAAAATTTGCTTGTTCAATTTCAAAAAGCAGCCAAGGGATTCAAGATTGCCGCAATCGCATCCGTTTCCCTCCCCCTGCTACTGCTCTTCCCATTTCTATTCGATAAACCAACACACTCTAGCGCAGACGACCTTCTTGTATTCTTCATTTTTTTATCTATAGAAATACTCATTTCATCACTTTGCTGCATCCACAGTTACAATTACCTTTTCTGCACAGCCAACAACACGAAAGCCTTTTACATCCTATTTATTCCATTCTTTCCCATTTTCTTTATAGGGACCTTTTTGACTTTAGTAGCTGGCGGATTTCTCGGAATTTTTCTGATGTTGCCATATGTAATTATTTTGGCTGTAATGACAAGTATTTTATTTTCTAAAAGACGTAAGGGCGGACTTGCTTAAAGATTAACTTGCGCTCTGGCCCCATGACCTTGAATTCAATATCGAGGGCAAGTGCATCCGAATACTTGTCGTAAAGTATAGCAAAGCGATTCTGGATTTTCTGAACGAATTGATATAACTGGTAAATTTCGCTATCGGTAAGAATCAGAGAATCGGGACTCAGCGAAGAATGTTGCAACAGTACGCTTTGCACACCGCGCTGCGGCGCCGGAGATTCTATGATAGAAATGATTTCCGGGAGTTCACCGCCTTCGGGATTCGTAATCGAGGTTTCGCCAACTTGAATGTTCGCATAAATTCCAGCAATTGAATAATCCGCGATGTTCTGCGTGATGATAACGCCATTCGCCACTTCGTCGGGATATGCCTCGTGGACAGCCACCGCCATCTGCACCGACATGTGATCGATATTCCAAAGAGCGCGTTCTTCAAAAACCTTGAAGCTCCACACCGAAGCCCACACCTTGCGGATTTCATCAGAAGGCAAATCCTTTTCGCGCGCAGTCGCTTTAACAGACTTGTAAAGCCCAGCACCGTTAAAATCACTCAAGTCTTCGGAATTGGTGCTAGAACGCAAACGCACGCCAGCTTCGCCATAAAGCTCGCGAACTTTCGCATCAAGAGCATCGCCAAAAGATTTTTCGACAGGAATATGTTTGAACATGTAGCGAATGTTGTCGAGCATCGCTTCGCGCAAGCGCGTATCCGTCGTAAAATCTTCGCGAGCGATAATATTTGTAATGTAGCTACGGAGCGATGTTTGTGGAGCTTCGGCAGGCTCGCTTCGACCTTGCTCAGCGACCTTGGATGCTGCGCCCTTCGGCGAGCTCAGGGTGCTTATACAGGCATTCTTCACTTGCGAACAAATTTCAGATGCACGGCCTTCTTTTCCGCAATCGTTAAAAGAGCGTTCGCACAATTCTTCAGTCACCTGCGCGTAATCCATAAAGTTGCTGTAATGATAGAACGGGACCGCAAAACCATCCGGAGAATTTTCAGGCAACAGCTTGTGAAGTTCCGCTAGGTTTGCCACTTTAACGCCCACAGATTTCGAAGAATTAAACTTTAAATCTGCAAAATCAATCAAGCCCGAATCCGACAAATCGTACGTCAGCTTAATCGGGTCGTGCACATTCTTGTTCCAGAAAGCTTGAGCCTCTTCAAGCGTAGCCTCGCCCACCGTGTAGGAGTTCGCCTTGACATCGAGTTTTACTAATTTTCCGCAAAGCGCAAGCAAACTATCGGGGAGTTCATTTCCGTTAAAAGAGACATTCGGAGTCTTGCGGGCCTTCGCCGCCAAGTTCACATGCGAAAGCGGCGTCTGCGCGTCTTTAGTGATAGTGGCCGCAACCAGCGGAATTTCGGCCGGGAGCGTTTCGAGAATCAGAATGTCATGCGAAGAGACAATTGCCGTGTCGAGTTCTGCTGCGGTGAGCTTGCGGAGCGTGCC
>CAMZFJ010000338.1 GCA_947306025.1 uncultured Fibrobacter sp. | reverse complement strand
TCACAGATCATCATATTCTCCCATAACACGCCTACGTCCGAGCGCAAATCCGGCGGAGAAAAGTTATTGATCAGAGCGTTGCGTATCCCGTTATCGTAAAAATATATCTTGCGGCCGCGTTTGATTTCACTCCGCATGTTACGGCTATATGAATCTAACCGAAACACCACAAAACATTGCTCCAATAGTCGGATATAGGCTTCTATCGTGCCTCTGTCCGCCCCAAGCATATTGCTCAATTCGTTGTATGACACTTCGCTGCCCACCTGCAGTGCCAGAGCCCTCACCAATTTTTGCAAAAGTTCAGGCCTTTTGATGCCGTTATAACCCAACAAGTCCTTGAATAAATAGCTGTTGGCAATTTGAGACAACAATCGCTTGGCATCGGAATAATGTGTGACAATTTCCGGATAGTAACCATAAATCAAACGTGTTGCCAGAAGTCTTTTTTCCTCCCTTTCATCCGTTTGTTTCACCAGTTCGTGGGTTGACAGCGGCAGCAGTTTGTATTCGTACAGACGACCTGTGGCCGGCTCGTTAACCTTGTTGGCGAGTTCAAGCGACGACGAGCCAGTTACCACAATCTGCGTTGGCAAGTGTAAATCGGCAAGCATCTTCAGGGTCATGCCGATATCCTCCACCCGCTGGGCTTCATCAATCAGCAAAAGTTTGTGTCCATCCGCCAACTGCCTCAGTTCTGTGGAAGTGCGGTGGGTCAGGAGGTCGGCATCATCGTAATTGTCACAATTGAGGCGGTAAACGTCTTCAGCCTCCTCTGCAAGCATATCCAAAACCGTGGTTTTCCCTGTCTGCCGAGGCCCTAACACCACTAATATTTTTCCAGAACCGAAGTCCTTGTGCAACTGATCAACAATGTCTCTCGCTATCATTTTGTTTCTTTTTATATTGGCCGCAAAAATACCATTTTTTGCGATTCAAACCGCAATATATATAAATTTTTAGCGATTTAAACCTCGGATGGTGGTGTTTGCAGCTCCGGCGACTTTCAATCGCGCAAACATATTCCGTTATCCGCAATTTTTATGATTGCTTATTTACCGCTGTCCGCAAAACCCTATACTGAAATTGCATGAGTGACCCCCCGGCCATGCCAAACAAAGAAACTCACGGCTATAAACCGCAAGCATCTTCGGCTTCCTCTCGGCATTGCATTTGAAATTTTCCAGGTTTCGAACTTGCAAAGATAAAGCGAAAACGCTTCTGCTATGTATTTATAAAAAGGTTCTTTTTAGGTTCTAATTCTTTTAGGTTCAATAATTTAAGTTAATAAATCCGTTTTATTCTTCTCCCCAAAAGGGGATGGGCAAAGATAAGAAAATAATCTAATTAGAATAATTATGTTTTGTTTGCTGTGCTTCTTTTTGTATTTTTGCATCCGAAAAAGAATAAAGGAAAATAAAGAAGAATAAAAGAGAATAAAGCAAAGTAAATGGGAAAGAAAGAGGATTTTCATGAAGGTGTTCAGGAACTGTTTCAGCCTACATTCGGTAACCGTCCGATGCAGTATATCGGTCGCGATGGCGTGATAGAACAGTTTATGGCGGGGCTGAAAGAGCCTGTCGGGTCGCGCAAGCGTCTCATTGAGGCGGGAGTTATCGAATCCCCCCGTCGTGGGGAGTTGGTGTTTGCAGTACCCTATCTGTCGGAGTATTTGCAGAACATGGATTGAACGAATTAGACATCGAGAGCTTATTCAGAGTCTTATTTCACCGCCCGCATCATTCTTTCCCATTCATTCCTCAGCCTTCGCCCCTCTTCCCGGTACTTTTTACTCTGCTCTAAAATCGGTTGGTATATTTCGGGCTCTCTAACTTGTTGCTCATTGGGATATTGGGGTATGGCAGGATATTTTTGTGTGTATGATTTTTTCTTCGCCCCAATTTGGTCGTTGGCATAGTTGAAGAAACTGTTCCGCTTGGATTTAGGCAATTGACGCCGAATCTGGCATTCGCGAATCTTTGCCTTGTACTCGGCAATGTATATCAGATCGCGCAGAATATTGGAGGTTTTCACCTCGTCGCTTTTCACATACAAATCCACCGGCTTGAACATACTGTCAATGGTGAATTTGAAGTTATATATCGCATTGTCAAGCAATTCTTGTTCCTGATTCTCTTTCTGTTTTATCGTGTTCAAGATGGAATCAGTGCGTTGTCGTCGCGCCACCACGGTCTGCGGATCTTCGGAGCTTGATACAGTCGTCAACGGTTTGTCTTTGAGATACGTCCCGCTGCTGTTGCCTTCGTAAGCGTGTGATGATGTGCGATTATGTGCAGATTCAGCTGCTTGCGTCTGGGTTGGTTCCGCCAGAAAAACGGTGTCTCGGACAGAAGAAGGCGATTCCACCGACGGTTGCATAGGTCCTGTTGTTTCGCCCTTCGAAAAGTGAAGCAGCGAAAAGACGGATAACACAGCAATAACGGCCATCGCGGCCATTCCCCACGGCATAACTCTCCGCCATTTGCGGCAGCTTGCCATCGCTTCCGCCACCTCCTCCGCCAACGAATACCGCTTCTCTCTCCTTGGCTGTAGGCATTTGCGGACAACGCGCCCGTACCGATTCGGAATCAACTGCTTCAGAATCAAACCGAAAGCGTAAAGGTCGGCGCGGTTATCAACTTCCCCGCCCGACAGCTGCTCCGGTGCGGCGTAGGCTTTCGTGAAGGCCGGTTCCTTGAGCACAGCGTAACGGTCGCTGTCCGACAACCCGAAGTCGATCTGCTTGACACGGTTGCCGTTGTAAGTTACCAAAACGTTGGATGGTTTGAGGTCGCGGTGTATGATCTGCTTCCCGTGACAGTAGCCGATGGCCTCCAATAGCTGCCGCGCCACCGATTCGCGGGCAGACCGCGCCGGATTTTCGGCAAGGAATTCGTCCAACGTGCGCCCATCCACATACTCCATCACGATGCTATTACCCGCCACCGCGTCCACCTCTTTGCTGTAAACCCGCACGATGTTCGGATGGTTGAGCTGCATCATCAGGTCGAACTCTTTCTCGAGCATCCCTTGATACACAGGATCGTTGGCGACCTCAGACTTCAATGTTTTCAAGGTGAACCATTGACCGTTGCGCTGCGCCTTGAACAGCCGGCAATAGCCTCGAGAGGGCAGTTCAAGGAATTCGGAGAACCGCCCCGAAACAACGTATCCGGAGGACGGAACGAACCCGGAGGTGGATATGTCGTCGGGATTTTCAAACATGCGGCAAAAATAGCATTTTTGGCTATAGGTTTTAGCTTCAGACCCTATAGGCTTGTTGATGGTCAACCATCGAATGCAAAAAGAACCGAACAAGAACCTGCCCCGCATATCCGAATGTTTGCTATTTTTGCGCCCGCAATTTGAAAGAACATGCCTGTTAACCTGCAACATATCAC
>CAMZFJ010000337.1 GCA_947306025.1 uncultured Fibrobacter sp. | reverse complement strand
ATCTGCGGCCGCGTTTGCCCGCAGGAACGCCAGTGCCAGATGAACTGCACGATGGGCAAGATGCACAAGGACGTGAACCAGGCTGTCGCAATCGGTCGCTTGGAACGCTTTGCTGCTGACTATGAACGCAACAACGGTGGCGCTTCCGTTCCGGCTGTGAAGCCTGCAACGGGCAAGAAGGTGGTTGTGATCGGTTCCGGTCCTGCCGGCTTGGTCGTCGCTGCTGACGTCCGCCGCGAAGGCCACGACGTGACCATCTTCGAAGCTTTCCACAAGCTCGGTGGCGTGGTCCGCTACGGCATTCCTGAATTCCGTCTGCCCAAGAAGATCGTTGACAACGAAATCGAATCTCTCGCTGCCATGGGCGTGAAGTTTGAGACAAATTTTGTCATCGGCCGTACTCGCAAGCTCAAGGATTTGATTGAAAAGGATGGCTTCGATGCCGTGTTCGTCGGTACCGGTGCTGGCCTCCCGCTCTTCATGAATATCGAAGGTGAAAACCTCGTCGGTGTGTTCGCCGCTAACGAATACCTGACCCGCGCCAACCTCATGCGCGCCTACGACAAGGAACACGCCGATACTCCGATGTGGCCCGGTAAGAACGTGGTCGTTCTCGGTGGTGGTAACGTCGCTATGGACGCTGCCCGTATGGCTCTCCGTCTCGGTGCCGAAAAGGTTCGCATTGTCTACCGCCGTAGCATGAACGAACTCCCGGCTCGTAAGGAAGAAATCCTCCACGCTCAGGAAGAAGGTGTCGAATTCTGCGTTCTCCAGAACCCGGCCAAGATCCTCGGCGACGAAGCTGGTCACGTCCGCGGTATGCTCGTTGACAAGTACGAACTCGGCGAACCGGATGAAAAGGGTCGTCCGCGTCCGGTCAAGATCGAAGGCGCAAGCTTCGAAATTGAATGCGACACGGTTCTCGTTGCAATCGGTAACGGTTCCAACCCGCTCATCAGCAACACCACTCCGGAACTCTCTGTGGACAAGAAGGGTCACATCCTCCTCGAAGATGCAACCGCCAACAAGACGTTCATGGAAAAGGTCTACGCCGGTGGCGACATCGTGCTCGGCGCTGCAACCGTGATTCTCGCCATGGGCGAGGGTCGTCGCGCTGCCGCTGGCATCAACGAGTTCCTCAAGAAATAAACTTCGCGATAGTTCGTCACCCGGACTCTCGACGTACCTCTTGTACGCCTTCGGTCCGGGTTCTACTGAGACTCCGCACTTTTAGTGCGGGAAATGGGCGTAGCCCATTAATCGTCGAAGGATGTCGTAATCCAATCTTGTCGGAAACTTGTTTCCGTAATCAAGATTGCGATTAGGACCTGCTCTCGCTCGTTTCTTTCATGAGGAAGAGAAGCTGAGCTTCTTTTTCCAATAACAATTTGTCATCCTGAGCGAAGTCGAAGGATCTCATGCTTTAAAAAGGAACGGCAATACGCCGCTCCTTTTTGTCAATTCTTCCTTTTTTGTGACATCGCCTTTTTTGCGAATCTTTTGATTATATTCATAGTGGGGATATTTAAGGAGATGTTATGGTTCAATCAAAATTTTTTGGAATTGCCTGTGGCGTAGCGATGCTTGCAGGTGCCGTTTCTGCAGCGACTCTTCCGACCGCAAAGGATGTTCAAGCCAAGATGGGCATGGGCTTCAACATCGGTAACTCGATGGAAGTGCCGAACAACCCGACTTTGTGGGGCAACCCTTACCCGACTCAGGCTTTGCTGGATTCCGTCAAGGCGGCGGGCTTCAATACGGTGCGTATCCCTTGCGCTTGGGATAGCCATGCTCCAGGCGGTAAGATTACCGAAACTTGGCTCGATTCCGTGAAGACGGTCGTCGATTATGCCATGCGCGCAGGCCTTTACACCATCCTTAACATCCACCACGAAGGTGAAGGCGGTTGGTTCCAGAGCAATATCGGCACGAGCGTCAATAGCAACATCGACACCAAGATGAAAACTTACTGGACGCAGATTGCGAATAAGTTTAAGGACTACAACGAACGCTTGCTTTTCGCGGGCGCCAACGAACCCGGTCCGAACATTAACACGTGGACTTCGCAGCATGTGCAGACGCTCATGCACTACTACCAGACGTTTATTGATGCTGTCCGCGCTACGGGCGGCAACAACGAAACCCGCACCTTGATTATCCAGGGCCTCAATACCGACATCGACAAGTCCGTCGCAAGTGCCCCGGTCAGCACTTTCCCGAAGGACAAGGTCGAAGGCCGCTTGATGTTCGAAGTGCACTACTACGATCCGTACCAGTACACGCTCATGACTAGCGAACAGAACTGGGGCGCCAGCGAACCGATTCAGCCGCAGTACTACTATGGCGATTACCAAAAGGCTGGCGAACCTAAGCGCAATGCGGGTTACAACGCCTGGGCAGGCTCCGTCGATTCCAAACTCGGAAGCATCGTTCATCCCAAGGAACAGTTCGCCAAGATGAAGACGAACTACGTGGACAAGGGCTACCCGGTCATTGTCGGCGAATTCGGCGCAAACGTGCGTTCTCCGGAACTGAGCGGCAGCGACTTGAATCTTCATAAGCAGGGTCGTGTGCAATGGCACAAGGATGTCGTTTCAGCGGCTAAGCAGTACGGCCTTACCCCGATTCTTTGGGATATGGGCAACGAAAGCAATTCCGGCTACGACAACATGGCTTATATTCGTCGTCAATCATCGCCGGTGGGGAAGGTCCTCGAAACGGATGTCATCAACGCCATGCGCGGTGTGTATGGCCTCGGTAATTACGTGAACAAAGGCGTCACGCACGTGGAAGACTTTATCACGGGCGGTGGCACGGAAACTCCATCTAGCAGTTCTGCGGTGCCGCCGAAATCGTCTAGCTCTAGCGAAATTTTGCAGTCCAGCAGCTCGGTGACGATTGCTTTACCGACAGTTCTTGCGAGCGGTCAGGTGAAACTCCACCGCGACGGCAATACGCTTTACGGCTCCGGCAAGATTATGCTGTTCGACATGAACGGAAACCTAGTCCGTAGCGTCGGCGCTTCCACTTCTGCAAAAACCGAAATGCCGTTGCAGGGCCTCCGTCAAGGCAACTACATCGCAAAGTGCCAGGGCAAGGTGCTGCAAGTGCAAATCCGCTAGTTTGCGGCAGTCTCGTCTTGCGTTTGCAATGAATTCGTCATTCTCTGTTTGATTGGGAATCTCTCAGTTTCGTTTTAAAAAACAGTCTCCGTCACTCTGCTGGCGGGGCTGTTTCTCTATTATACAAGGTGTATTATATAGCTTTAAAAAGTTGAGCTTTTTTATAAAAATACCCCCTTTTATAGCCTAAAAATATAGTTGCGTGTATAATACAGATATTGCTTTTAGAATTGTAAAAATTTATTTTGTGTATTATGAAGTCCATTTTTGAGTACCGGGATTAC
>CAMZFJ010000336.1 GCA_947306025.1 uncultured Fibrobacter sp. | reverse complement strand
ACGCGTCGCTATCGATGCTACAGACATGGGCGGCATCTGCATCACCTACACATCCGACAATGCCCCGCTTCTCGAATTAGGCCTCGACGAAAAGCAAGATTCGCTATTCGCCATCACCACCCCAAACGTAAGCCTTCCCAAAACCGACACGCCTTACGCATTTAACTTCAAATGGTCCGATTTTAAGATGCCCTCCTGGGCTAAAAGATTAAACAACATTTCTGGAGAGGACGCGGCAAAACAGCTCGTTTCCATTCGATTCAAAATTCAAGCAGCCCCAGGAACATCCAAGTTCGACATTATAGAGGTCGGCAGTTATGGGAGTTGCACCTACACTCCGGCACCGACTCCGCCCAGTGAAAAACCATATATCGACACAAATCCAAATTCCGACCCAAACCCGAATTTGCCCAAAACATCTCCGTTCGAAACTTGGTATGGCAACGAAGATTATTACACTTACCCCATCAATACCGGTTACGATGCAGGAACAGAAACAGCCGGATACTGGTTCACCTATGGAGATGATGCAATTAACGGAGCATCAAAGGTATTATGGCCCATAGATGTATGCTACGAATATGAACCAGGCTGTTTTGATGTCGTTTTTGATTATTGCGAAGGAATTTGCGGAACAATCGAATTTAACAAAGGAAGGATGACCGAAGGGAGTCCTTTTATCGGGATAGGTTTCAACGTTGCCGGAGAAAAAAGTCTAGACGATACTATATACACTGCTGAACCGGTCGATGCATCAGCCATGGGCGGCGTATGCGTAACATACACTTCCGACAACGACATCGACCTTATATTAGGACTCGGCGAAATGGAGAAGGAATACGATTACAATCTTCCAACCAAAACACTCCCGAAGAGCAAAGACCTCATAACCAAGTATGTTCCGTGGGCCGATTTCAAGCAGCCAAGCGAAGGGAACGGCAAAAAGATTTCCGCTGAAGAAGCCGCAAAAATTCTTACCACGATTAAATTCGAAATAGAAGGAACGCAGGGGCAACAAGCCAAATTCAACATAAAGTCCGTCGGGCCGTACAACGGCGGCGATTGCCACCCGTAAACATTGCATTTTATCTTGAAAAACACAAGCTCCGTCAATGAACGGAGCTTTTCTTATTTTTCAAAAAACGAAAATGCCCAGAATCATTGTTTGGAGCCGACGTTATCGAACCTATCAAGAAAAACAAATCAATCCGACCATCGATTTGCAATGTAAGTTTTTTAACACAAAAAAGTAACATTCGTATTCTATACGCACATTTGGTGTATTATAAAGCCTTCAAGAATTTTTTTTGTATTATATAATACAAAGCGTAGTATAATAGAGAAGCTTATTTTTCACACAAACTAACCATACAAAGTAACAGACTATAACACATTTGTTCAAGGTTAGTTATATTCTTAGCATCAGACAATCAAACAGGAGGATACTCTGATGAAAAGAACAAAAAAATACTCTAAGGCTTCGATTTTGGGCGTAGCCGCTGTGTCAACGCTTTTCACAGCATGTGATCTCATCACCGACTTCATTCCCGCAATTCCCAATCCAGATGATACAAAACCACAGATAAGTTCATCAAGCAATGTTATACCAACACCGGTATTATCATCCAGCGCTATTTTGCCGACTTCGTCCAGCGCCATTTTGCCGGTTTCTTCTAACAGCAAACCCTCTGCATTCCAGACCTGGCGCGGAATTGATGGCCCTCAGCAAATCGATACTGGCTACGGTACGGCAACAGAAACTGCAGGTTACTGGTATTCATACAACGACCAACTTGACGGCGGCAAATCCAACATTATTTGGCCGGTTCCCAAAGGCGACGATTATGATTCCGAGTCTCTACAGCCCATTGTAGATTACTGCGGTGGCATTTGCGGCACGGCCTCCTTGAATCAAGGAAATTTGATATATCAACCGTTTGCAGGTGTAGCCTTCGACTTAGGCGGAGAAGACGAATACGGCAACCTCGTCGCGGTCGATGCATCCAACATGGGCGGTGTATGCGTATCGTATGCAGCAGAAGCCGTAATCTCCATTGAAATGGATCTCGGAAACGATGTCAACAAGCAGATTGACTACGCTATCCCCAGCATTACCCTTCCAAAGAGCCTGGGCGGAACAACAAGACATATTTCTTGGGCTGACTTCCAGCAACCAGCTTGGTATAAAGGCGGCAAAAAGATTACCGGTGAAGGCGCGGCCAAACAGCTCGTTTCATTGCAATTCAAGATTCAAGCGCACTCTGGCGACTACCGCTTCAACATTTCAGAAGTCGGCCAATACGGCTCTTGCACAGGCGTACCGGCACCCATCAGCATTATCGGCCCCGTCGATCCAAACCCAATCGACCCACCAAATCCGATCGACCCACCAAACCCACAAGACAATAACTTTGAAACGTGGTTTGGATACAACGGAAGCGCCCAAATCAATACCGGATATGATAACGGAAGCGGCACTTCAGGCCACTGGTTTAGCTATGGAGATGATATCGACGGTGGGTATTCCGTGATTGTATGGCCTGTTGAATTGAGCGATGAATACAACATCAACGCTATGGACCCGGTAATTCAAGAATGCAACGGTCTTTGCGGAAAAGCAGTGCTTGATAGTGGTTCTCTGATGTACGATCCGTTTGTTGGCGTCGGCTTTAACCTGGCTGGCGAAAACGCTAACGGCAAAGCTGATATCGTAGACGCATCTGCAATGGGCGGCGTCTGCATCTCATACACATCCAGCGTAGCCCCGACTCTCGAAATGGGCCTTAGCGAAGAAATGGACGCAGCAATTGGCTATGCAAATCCTGCCGTAGCACTCCCCAAGAGTACCTCGGGCACGACAAAGTTCATTCCGTGGTCTAACTTCAAACAGCCGTCTTGGTACAAATGCGCAAAGACGATTACTGGTGAAGAGGCCGCAAAACAGCTTGCCAATATCAAATTCAGAATGCAGAAAGCTCCGGGCGAATACGACTTTAACATTCAGTCCATCGGTCCGTACAACGGCGGAACTTGCCAGTTAAACGTTTACGCAGGAAACAAATAAAAACAGACATTCATAGATATCTCCTTATGTAGAAAAGTCCCGCACCATGTGCGGGACTTTTCTCACATAATCAGCTTGTAGATCCTTCGACTTCGTCCTTACGAACTCCACTCAGGAAAACAATTCATTTCGCGGAAGCGACCTCGTACCTATTACTCTTCTTCCTTATCCTTGTCGTGGCAATGGCACGGGCAATGATAGCAATCACCCGTTTCGGCATAGTCCTTACCGGTCCAGCAGTAAGTGCAAAGATCTTCTTCCGGAAGGCCGATAGCCTGAATCAAGTCATCAATGCGCTGGAACGCAAGCGACGTGAGGTTCAGCTTCTTGCGGATGTATTCGA
>CAMZFJ010000335.1 GCA_947306025.1 uncultured Fibrobacter sp. | reverse complement strand
CTTCCGAGCCATCGGCATTGAAAATCCTCATTTCAAAATCGACGCCGTTTGCAACAGCCTTTGACGCAGGACCCGCTCCACCGACACCATTGAGCACGAGGCAACCCTCGCCATCCATGGGAGTCACAAGGACCACACCATCGGCGCCAATACCGAAACGGCGGTCGCAAAGTTTAATGATACGCTGTTCAAACCCGCTGCCAAAATCCAGCGCTTCACCCGGTTCCAGGAGCACGAAATCGTTACCCAACCCGGTCCATTTTGAAAAATTCATAAGCACATTCCGTGAAAGGAGGTTTAATTTATCGCCCCCTATATGCAAAGAACGTGCCAATTTTACAGAAATTGTTAAAAACAGCGAAATTTATCTAAAAACGGCAATTTTAAGGAATTATTCTGTATTATACAAAATCCAAGCTTTACAAAATATGTAAAATCAAACATTTAATTTTACATTTATTGTAAAATATTATACAATTATCCCATAACATTTTAGGTCTGTTTTCAAAATATTGAAAAACAAAAAACTTTTTCAACCCCATTAACGATAGACACTGCTTAACGGCTGATCCCAAGGATAATTTTCAACAGAAGAATCGGGCGTTTCTACAGGAATCACAAACTCGCTAGGAAATTTTCCAAAATCAATACAAATCAAAAACACAGGAAACACAAAAGCAAATATGAAACTTAACGATCTACTCCTAGCTTCAGACTCTTCCCTTTCCTCTTTCTTCGTTTTCCCCGTAAACCAATCGCGTTCATCATCACGACTGTGGTCAATTTCTTTCTTTTGGCGATGTACATAAGCGGCTCCATAAACAACATTATCTTTTTTCGCTTCTAAATACATTTCACTTTCGGCCGTACTTTCAATAGTGCAAGCATCGCTTGCCGAACACACCAATTCACCGTTCCTGTAAATAGAATAATCCCCAGCCCCATCCGAAACGCGAACGCGGACATAAGAAGAGCAACCAACAAGCCACAGCATCAAAAACAATAGACTAATCTTTCTCATACACCAAACTTCACCATAACAGAAAAACCATGAACAATACTTTTCGAGCCATCAAGAATATCCTTCTGTTTATAAAGTTCCCTAAAATACCGAGACTCAAGCATAATGTGGATTTCATTTTTCATTTTCATCGAAAGTCCCATTTCTAAAAAATAACCCGGAGTATGCCCCGTTTCGCTAAAGGACTCTTTGACCTTTACGCCATACATTTTTTCGACTTCCTTTTCTATTTCCGTTGAAAAAATTGCGTAATTCATACCCGCTCCTAAATAGGGAACCACAAAACGACGACCAAACATATACGCTACAGAAAATGAAATACCCATCATGGAACCTCGCACACCTTTAGGCTTTGATCCTAAATAAGCAATGTCCAAATCCATCGCCAACTTGAAGGATTCCACATTAAACTGTATAAAAGGTTCATAATTGTAATCCACAAAACGATTCAGAGAAATCAAGCCCATGGCACCAAAACCGAACCCGCAAATAAATTCATTTTCCCACGCATTCATTTTACGAACAACACGTTTTACAATAGGAACAAACCTCTCGGGCGAATAAGCTATGTGACCATAAGACCAAAGGATTTCGCCACTGTCGTTCATCTTTTCAAAAACAACAGCAACTCCTTTTTCTTTTAAGATCAACTTTATTCGCAATAAAAAATCGCAATCAGATTTATTGGAGACAATTTCATCGCCTTCATTTTCGATATATTCTTTTGTCAAATGGAATATGGTCTTGGCATAATCTTCATGAACACCTTCAAATTGCACCGGCAAAATATAATACGAAGTTTTGGCCCACAAAAAAGAAGTGAACGAAACAAAAACCAACAGAAAAATACGAATAAAATTCATAAAAAACGCCAACTCGTAATCAATTTATCTCAATATAGATAAAACGTATTCCAGGGAAAATATCAAGTTCCCTCTTTTTACTTAGAACGACTCTTTTAACTATGGGTCAAATATTCCAATTCTCAGAAAAGATAGCGAGAACAGAAAGCTCACATAAGGATTCTTTTTTTCGAAAAAATAACCAACTTCAACATTCAATATAAATATCAGATCCAAACGGGCTGAAACACCATAGTCTAATCCCGTCGACGAGAACCATCCCACTTGAAGGCCAACAGAAATGCCGAAAAGAGGGCGCAGATACTGAATCCATATTCATGATCTATGTAATCATAGGCATACCTAGTACGGATAGACCATATCAATGCATCATTTGGAGCCCACAGACCTTCTACATTCCCTGGGCATTCCTGTACATAGATTAAACTTGAAGGAGCCCCCCATTCCACTCCAGCTACGAACATGCTTCCGCCACCAATTTCAAATCCAATTGGCATCGGTATATAATCTGTAGCTTTTGTCTTGGGAGTGTAAACCGAGTCCGCTTCTGCCATGGAATAACCCGGCAAGAACAAAGCCAAAGCGAGAATTATGTTTCTGATAAACTTCATTTATTATTTTCTGTCGTGAACCAGCGACAACAATCACTTAGACTCTCCGCATGCAGCGAGGGCGTTTGCAATGTCACGTTCAAGTTCGGCTTCATCCATATCAATATAAGGGATGCCCATAGAGCCATACAGCTGGATAAGAGACCACTTGTCCATTTCAAGAATCTCTGCTGCTCGACCGTGCGAAATCGTCCCGTTCTGGATATAGGGGTACAACAGCATCGCACGTTGCTTCTGCCACATGTCACGCTTAATTACATAAGGCTCCATCGCAGTCGTTATTTCAATTGTAGCGGTTTGCATATTCATACCTCACCTATAAATTTACACTTTTTCAAGCAAAAGACCAAATAAAGGAAACGCCCTTTCACAAGGAAAGAGCGTTTTTCAAAATTTTTAAGCTTGCCGAACCGGCTTTGCGGAGTTCACTTCGGCAGGCTCAGTGAACTTATGCGCGAACCGTCGTGAAGGCAAATGCCTCGCCGTCAGCATCATTTGCTTCGAGGCCATCGGCACTGGCAGCCCACTTGATGGCGACAGCCTGCGTTTGGCACTTCGTGCCCAACCTCTTCGGCTCGGCACAAACATTTAAGCGAGTAAAGCAGAAATGCTTGCATTTCTATTTTCGAGCGACATGTTTGGTGCTTGCACAATGTCCACGCAAGCGTGGCCGCTGCTCTCGCCTTGCGAGGTTGTCACCTGCGATGTACTTATCTCACAGCTTCAACGAAGACCTTTTCGCCATCTGCATCAGATTCCTGCAAACCAGCAGTAGAATCCTTCCACACGATAGCGTCAGCCTGCGTCTCGCCCTTGATGTAAGATTCGTTTTCCTTCACAGCCTGCTTCAGCACTTCACTTTCAGAATACAGTTCAATGCTGATACGGTCAGAGATTGCAAAGTCCTGATCTTTACGGCGGTTC
>CAMZFJ010000334.1 GCA_947306025.1 uncultured Fibrobacter sp. | reverse complement strand
AACAAAGTGACCGTGAATTTTGCGGAAAACACTTTGACACATAGCCAAGAAGGGAACGGCATTATCACCTTGCCCGCAGGCAGCGGCGAGAAATGGGCCATCCTTTTGCCGCAAGAAGCGGTTGAGGCAGGCGAAGACGGCACTGCCTATTCCGAAGATGGTGTGTTTACGGGTACTCGCGGTGCAGTGCCTGCCATTAGAAATAACGGATATTTGACTATGGGAATAGACATAATGGTTTCTACATCTAATGTGGCTCATGAATATGTCGACCTCGGCCTGCCGAGCGGCTTGCTTTGGGCCACTTGCAACATCGGTGCCGACTCGCCCGAAGACTATGGCGACTACTTCGCATGGGGCGAGACGCAGCCCAAGGTCACCTATAAATGGAGCACCTACCAATACTGCATGGGTAGCTACAACACGCTGACCAAGTACTGCAACAATGCCAGCTACGGCTACAATGGCTTCACCGACAACTTGACAACCTTGCAGCCAAGCGATGACGCGGCCACGGCCAACTGGGGCACCGACTGGCGTATGCCCACCAAAGAGGAGTGGCAAGAGTTATACAACAGCACGACACATATATGGACGACGCAGAACGGCGTGAACGGCAGACTCTTCACCGCGACGAACGGCAACAGCCTCTTCCTGCCCGCGGCCGGCTACCGCGCTGGGACGAGTCTCTACGGTGCTGGCACGTACGGCGACTACTGGTCGAGTTCGCTCCACTCGGAGTATCCGCGCGACGCGTGGCTCCTCCACTTCAATTCGGGCAATTGCTACATGGGCTACAACTACCGCTACGTCGGTCGATCTGTGCGCCCGGTGCGTTCCGCGCGTCAGAATTAAGTAATATTATGGATAAGGTAAATAATAATATGAGTCAGAATGGAATTATAAACGCTGAAATGGAATGAAATTATTAGACTATGAAAACCATTCAAAAAACTGATGAGATTTTCCACTATTTATCTGTGGAGGAAGCGAGAAGTGCAAAAGACTATAACGACTTTGCCTATTTCCGTTGGGATGGCACGGATTGGTTTGCTTTTTATATGTATGCGGATAATTATTACAATGCTGCATTTCAGCTGCTTGAAGATGCAAGGAACAACAGATATTCAGATAGCTATCAGCCTTGTCAAAATATTGATTCGATAATTTACCCAATTTGTTTCCTGTATCGGCATTTTGTTGAGCTTACCCTGAAGTGGCTTCACCTTAAATACGCAACAATAGATGAAGAAGGCAGAAAAGAATACTTGAACCATGCTGGCCATAAATTAGATCAATGTTGGAAAGATTTGAAACCGTTTTTGGAAAAGAAAATATCAAAAGTAGATTGTGATTGTGATATAGATGCAATCGAACATTATATAAATGAATGGCATCAATTTGATGAAGAGTCATTTAAGATGAGATATCCATGCTCCAAAAACAAAGAATCGGTTTCAGTTGAAGGTTTGAAACTGGACGTCGTCACCCTTAAAGAAAAAATGACATCATTCCGTGATTCGATAAATTATGTGGATGGGTGTATTGATAATATTATGTGCGATTCTGGCCCTCATAATGAGAAAAGCAAGTTTTGGAATATGTTCGGGGTTATAAAGGAAAAAATAGAAAGCTTTATTTCAAACTTGAAACAAGCAGATGAGAGGAAGAAGATACCACATCCGAGAATTCCTATATTGTCATCCAATGAAGCCGTAAAATGCGTTGATTCTTTTTTTGAAGAATTGTCTTCGGATGAAAAAATTGTGGTTGAAATCATTTATCTTGTGTCATCTTCATCCTGCAATTGGCCAAAAAACAAAACCCAGGCACAACAAGCGTTTCTTTCAGCGTGTGTGAGTCAGATGCGAAGAGAACACTTTGAATTTGGCAAGCCGGTTGATGATAGCGACATCTCGTTCAACAACAAGAATAAAAGAGTATTGCTTCCATCTTTAATGAAAGCTCTGTCTTTGTTGGAGAAGGAGTAGAAATAAGGACGGCTGATGTTCAGCCGTCCTTATTATTCATTCAAAGGAACAAATTATGTTCCACGCCACAATGTACACCAAGCCGATCCACCAGCAACCAATCGAGGCCGCTATCATAACGCAAACTGTTGAAAGAATGAAATTTACACACGCTTTCGTCTTCTCTTGCTAGGAACGATTGTCGTCACAGAGGATAAAAAGCAGTTTGAGGAAATTGATGAATACCCGAGTCGTTGATGGCAGGCCGAGGCGTTCAATGCTTGAACTGATGATGAGATAATCTGTAATTGTGGAGATGAATTTTGCCCCGAAAGAGGCCTTCTAACAAATTTTATTCATAATAGATCTTTAATATTAGAATTTCCTGCA
The DNA here is from genome assembly GCA_947306025.1 of uncultured Fibrobacter sp. The sequence continues at coordinate 1,068 of CAMZFJ010000334.1, read as the reverse complement.
AAAATACAAAATTATTATTAAAAAAACAGGGCTTTTTTGCATTTTTTTGTTTTTTTCATTTTTTTTGGACTAATACTCGCTCTACGCGTTCCTCCGTTAGTGCGGATTTGCAATCCGACCATAGCCGAGTATTAGGATTTGCAATCCTTCAAAGATAAATCTGACGGATGCGATATTTTTGGGAAAACGTGACTGTGTTTCAAAATTTGTGTGTTTTTTGCAAACCGATTTGAATAGGCGAAAGACATAGAAATTAGGAACAGAGAAAATGCGTGGCCAGACAATTTTGTTGCCGACATTCGCTCCATCGTTGAACAGGGTTGGCAGCAGGCGTATGCAATAACTGGACAAGCCGCTATTGCAACATTTTGGAATGTGGGGCGGCGCATTGTTGAGGAAGAACAGAAAGGAGAGAGCCGGGCTGCATACGGCACAAGATTAATCCATTTGTTGGCCGATAGACTGAAGGCCGAATACGGCGATGGATATGGGAAAAGAAATGCTTTCTTTGTACCAAAGCAATACCTCAAAGTTTGCTGATTTCTTCAACCGTTAGTCCTGTCCCTTTTGCGATAACCTCCAAATCCACGCCTATGGCTTTCAGTTTGCGGGCAGTTTCGAGATTGGCTTCTGCTATGCCTTCTGCTATGCCTTCTGCTCTACCTTTGGCCATCCCTTCTGCTATGCCTTCTGCTCTACCTTTGGCCATCCCTTCCTCTAATCCTGCCGCCACGCCTTGCGCTTTGCCTTCTGTCCAGCCATCCAAATGTGCAGCAGCAAAGACGCTGTCTTGGTACATGTAATTCTCCATCTGACGCTGATAGGCTTTCCGCTCCTCGCTGTCCATTTTCAGATACTGCAACTTCTTCCGAGCTTCCTGCAATCCTGGTGCCGTGGTGTCTTCCTTGATGTGGGCGTTCTTCAGGTAATCGAGCCACTCCTCAAGTGGGGTCTTGGCAACGGCGTTGAACTCGTTCACTCGGATAAGGAAATATTCGGCAAAGATACTACATTTGATGAAACCGACGATAATATGGAATCCGCAATTCGAGCGCAGGCTTGGATTGC
>CAMZFJ010000333.1 GCA_947306025.1 uncultured Fibrobacter sp. | reverse complement strand
AACAGGTAGTAACCTACCTTGAATTGGATTCGGGCGTTGCCGATGGTTTCCATACCGCATTCGTACGGAGCCATCTTGTTTTTTGTCTTTTTGGTGCGGTACCCGAGCACAAGCCCGGTGACGGTCGCCGCTGCTGCGATGAACGCACCCAAGAAAAGGAAGATTGAAAGGATTATATATTCTGACATAGTTGATAGTTATTGGTCAATGGTCGTTAGTCAATAGTGGTTAGTGGCTTTGAGGTCGGTTGCTTACGCAACCTTTGAGGCGTGAGGGCGGCACTCCGTGCCTCTGAACATGGAATAATCGCGCCAATGGCGCCAAATATTTTACTCAAAGCGAGCTTGCGAGCGACCTCATACCTCATTGCTCATACCTCATTAATAAAAATTCTGCAAGTCCTGAACGGTTCCGAAAAGCGTGTTCGCAATTTGGAATCGGTCCAAAACGTGTTTTAACAAGTCCTTAAATTCATCAATTGTTCCGGCATTCATGGTATTCAATTTCCCCTGAATGTCGCTCACGAAACCGTAAACCACCGGGCTCGATTTCATGCCTTGCATTTCCCCACTCCATTGCTGTAATACTTTATCTGTATCAATTCTCGCGATTACGTAGCGCGTTGTCGAAAGCAGCTCTTGCAAAAAGTGCACAAGGAAAATTTCTTCTTGCAAAATACCCCAGCGTTTGTCCTTAGAGTAAAGCGAAGAATTTTCCGCCTTGCCGTAAAAGATTGCTGCCTGTGCATATTCGAGACATGTCATCAAGAGTCGTTCGTAACGCTTGATGTCCTTGCTCAAGTGCTGGTACCAGGCACTGTTGTCTTCGGGCGAGGAATCCTTCGCTTCTGCGATTTCGTTCGGGAACAGCGCACGGAAAGCATAATAAACTTCCTCGTAATAGCGGTTCCTCATACGGCAGTTGAAGGCGCGATTTTTTTGTGTGTAATCGCAATGGTGTAGGGACGATATCATGCTTTTTCAACCCCTCTGACGCCTTCGACTTGCCTTATCTTGGTCACAATGGCATCGACCTGGTCCTTGCGGAACGCCTTGAATTCCATGCGGATACGGCCTGAGTATTGGGCACTTGCAATGCTTAGGCGGTCAAGCGCCAAGTTCTCGTCTTTCAAAACCATCAAAATGCTGAGAGGCAAGTTCTTTCGGTTGTCTGTTTCAATCGTGAGGTGCGTTGTAAACGGCTTTGTAACGTCTGCGCTCCAATCGACCGGGATGTGCTGGCTTTCGGGGAAATCCTTGAGGCACGGGCAATCGCTCTTGTGCACTTCGATACCGATTTGCGGACGCATGACACCGACAATTCGATCGCCTGGAACAGGGCCGCAGCAACTGGAGAAATGGATGAGGAGACTGGTCTCTTGGCCAATCATCAACGGCATTTCGTCGGTAAGAGAATTGCCTTTGTCTTTTCCGAATACCGGATAAAAACGCAGTGCCGCCGTTTCTTTTGTAATGTCGTTTCCGCCGTTCAAGAAGCGGTGGATGTCCTGGAGTGGGAGTTCGCCTTGGCCAATGCGTTCGAAAAATTCGTTCATGCTTATTATGCCAAAGTGCTTGAGGATGTCCTCGTCTTTGGGTCGTTTGTCTTTTTCGATTTTGAGAAGGCGAAGTTCGCGTGTCCAAATTTCTTTACCGAGGCTGCGCGATTGGATGATGATGCTTGTCTTCATCCACTTGCGGAGTTCTTGCTTGGCCTTGATGGTCTTTACCATTTTTAGCCATTCCGGGCTCGGTTCCTGGTTCGGGCTCTTTAGAACTTGAATTGTGGCGCCATGAGGCACCGGTTCATCGAGGCTAACAACTTTATCGTTGATGCGAGCTCCGATGCAGTGCAGGCCAAGCTCCGTGTGCACGGCGAATGCAAAGTCCAAAACGATAGCGCCTTCGGGGAGTTCAATCGAAGCTCCTTTCGGTGTAAACACCGTCATGCCTTCGGGCTTCAAATCGACTTTCAAGAAGTCGAGGTATTCCTTGGAGTCCGAAATTTCGGATTGCAACTTTACCATGTGGTCGAGCCAGGCGAGTTCTTCGCCTTCGTGCTGCGTTTCCATCTTGTAGGCCCAGTGCGCGGCGAATCCCTTTTCGGCTGTTAAGTCCATGTCCTTTGTACGGATCTGGACTTCGACCATTTTGTTTTCTGGACCGATGACTGTGGTGTGGATACTCTGGTAAAGGTTCGGCTTCGGGGTCGCAATGTAGTCCTTGAAGCGGCTTTGGAGCGGCGTCCAAAGGTTGTGCACGTAACCGAGGGCGAGGTAGCATTCGGGAATCGTTTCGACGATAATGCGGATGGCAAAAATATCGAAGATGTCTTCGAATCCGCAACCGCGCGCAAGCATCTTGTTATAAATGCTGTAGATGTTCTTGGTGCGGCCCTGGATGGTGCAGTCGAAGTCTTCGAGAGCCATCTTGATTTGCAGAGGGCCAATCACGGATTGCACGTATTTTTCGCGCTTTTCCTTGTTCTCGATAAGCGCATCGACAAGCTTTTGGTATTCGTCCGGATTGACGTACTTGAAGCTCAAGTCTTCAAGTTCTGTTTTAAGTTTATATAGACCGAACCTATGGGTAAGCGGAACGTAAATGTCTAGCGTTTCTTGTGCAATAATCTTTCGCTTTTCGGGCTTCATGTATCGCATGGTGCGCATGTTGTGGATGCGGTCTGCGATTTTGATCATGATGACGCGCGGGTCTTTGGCCATGGCCGTAATGAGCTTACGGTAGGTGCTTGCCTTTTGCGCCGTCTTGCTTGCCTCCTGGACGGCGGTAATCTTTGTTACCGCATCGACCATGAACGCCGTGTCTTCGCCAAAAAGTTCTGAAATTTCGTTGAGGGTATGTGGGGTGTCTTCCACCACGTCGTGCAATAAGCCTGCTAGTACCGTTGCCTGGTCTTGCTTTAAGTCGGCAAGAATCTTGGCCACTTCATAAGGGTGTTCTGTGTAGGGCATGCCGCTTTTGCGGTATTGACCATCATGGGCATCGGCGATAAAGGCTATAGCTTTTCTAAGAATCCCTTCGTCTAACTTCGGATTCTTTTTAAGGAGCACACTGACAATGTGCTCTTGGTTTGTTGTAAAATTAGCCTGATCCATCAATCTCAATTTATCTAATATTTTAACACTTATGCGGCTTTTTTTCGTAAATATGCCAAAAATATGATGGAAAAATAGTTCTTTAGTCTAAAAGCCGTGGAAATTGAAAAAAGGATTTGCTTTGTATCTTGGCTGTTGTATTCGTTACAACAAAAATGTTATTACACTATGCTCTTTTTTTTTAAAATAGATTAATTTACAAAACAACAATTTTGCCGAATCCACGGCTGTTGTTGGGGTTGGTATATAATGATCAAATACACTCATCTAGTGCCAATGGCAGTAGTTGCCTTTGGTTTATGGGCGTGCGGTGA
>CAMZFJ010000332.1 GCA_947306025.1 uncultured Fibrobacter sp. | reverse complement strand
CGTCCGCAGAGCGAAATTGCTCGTGCCATCCAGGTGCTCGGTAACGAATACCCGGACTTGCGCGTGATGGTGTTTGAACCGCAGAGTATCAGTACGCAGCGCGGTGGCCTCCCGGTGCAGTTTGTGCTGCAGGCTCCGAATATTGAAGTGTTACGCGACCTTGTGCCGAAATTCGAAGAAGCGGCAAGCAAGAGCCCTGTGTTTAGCGTGGTGAACAGCAACTTGCGCTTTACCAAGCCGGAACTCCATATCGAGATTTTGCGCGACAAGGCAAATGAAGAGGGCGTTTCGGTGAACGACATTGCGCAGGCGGTGCAACTTGCGATTAGCGACCAGACGTATGGCGATTACTATAAAGATGGTCGCCAGTACGATATTATCGGTGCCGTCGGTTACCAGTACCGCGATACACCGGAAAACCTTTCGATGCTCACGGTCAAGAATGGCAAGGGCGAATTGGTGAGCTTGGATAACTTTATCACGTATAAGGAACAGTCTGCATCTCCGTCGTTGCCGCGTTACAACCGCTTTAGCGCTGCGACAATCCAGGCCGGGCTTGTACCCGGCAAGACGATTGGCGATGGTGTGGAAGAAATGCGCGCTATCGCAAAGAAGTTGTTGAAGGATTACCCGAGCGTGAGTACGACCTTGAGCGGTTCGTCCAAGGAATTTGAGGAAAGCTCTTCGGGCTTGTACGTGGTGTTCTTGCTTGCTTTGGCGCTAGTGTTCTTGGTGCTTGCCGGGCAGTTCGAAAGTTTCCGTGCGCCGTTCGTGATTTTCTTTACGGTGCCGCTTGCGCTCTCAGGTGCATTGGTGAGCTTGTTTGTTACAGGCCAAACGCTCAACATCTTTAGCGAGATTGCTTTGATTTTGTTGATTGCTCTTGTGACGAAGAACGGCATTTTGATTGTGGAATTTGCAAACCAGATTGCCGAAAATACCGGATGCAACAAGCTTGAGGCGGCTCGGATGGCGGCGGAACGCCGCTTCCGCCCAATCCTCATGACGAGCCTTTCGACGGTACTTGGCGCTGTGCCGCTCATTATGACCGGCACCCCGAGCCGCATTGCCATGGGCATTGCGATTGCTGGCGGTCTCACGTTTGCAACGTTCATGTCGCTATTCATTGTGCCTGCAGCTTATAGCTTCTTTGCCGGAAAAGTCGAAACCGCCCGCAGTGACGCAAGCAAGATGGCATAGCTGAGTAGGCTGTAGGAAGTAGACAGTAGGCAGTAGACAGTAGGCAGGAATAATTAGGCGGCTTCGCCGCGATTATAAAAAACTTCCTACTTCCTACCGACTACTTCCTACTAATCATCACTTTACTAAGTTCTAAGAGCGAAGCGGTCTAAGTTCTGCCAACTATTTAACCAGCTGGAAAACTTTTTCGTTTTCGCGGCTCATGCCGTAGCGGGTGCGCAGAATTTCTTCTTTGTAGAGGGAGTCGGTTTTTAGCTTTTGGATGAGCTCGTCGCGTTCTTCAATCACTTTGCTTAGCGAGTCAATCTGCATCTGGTAGAGCTTGATTTCCCTCGCTATTCGACGTTGCTCCGGGATGCTGTTCTTGCCGAACAGCAAGTGGAACACCAGGAACGCGAACGTAATCGAGGTGGCAATTCCAATAATAAGTCGTATGTGCAACTAATTATGCTCCGTTAAAATAGAATTGGAAGTTGTCCTTTGACGTGACTAGACCAGATATTTCTAGCTCCGTCAATATAGCTAAAAGTTCCGGTGCCTTAAAGCCAAAATCTTCTTGAAGCTCCGAAAATGTTTTGCGGAACCCGTTAAATCGGTCGAAAACCTTTTGCGCTCCGCTTGAAAGCTGGACTCCGCACGTCGTTAGCTGCTCGATTTTAGCCCCTTCGATGAGTGGAACGCCTGCTGCCGACCGCAAATTTTCGGGAATGAAGACGGGCTTTGCGTGCCCGCTGTCGAGGAGCGCGTTTGTGCCGCTATAGAGGTCGCAGTCAAAGTTCCCGGGGATGGCGAGGAGCAATTTGCCTTCGTCAATGCAATATTGTGCGGTGATGAGGGCGCCTCCTTTTTGGCGGCTCTGCACCACTAGTGTTGCTTGGCTGAGTCCGCTGATAATGCGGTTGCGCGCGATAAAGCAACCTTTGTAGGCGGGAGCATCCCCTTCGTATTCGCTTAGGAGCGCGCCTCCGGCTTGCAAAATGCGTTCTGCTATAGTTGCGCGTTCTCCATCGATTTTGGCGCCTAGCCCTTGCGCGAGAACGGCTATCGTCGGAATTCCGGCGTCTAATGCGGCCTTGTGGCAAAAACTATCGATCCCTTGGGCAAGCCCGGAAACCACGACCGCGTTTGTGCCTTTTAGTGATGCGACCAGTCGCCTGCAAAGTTCTTCGGCAGAGGCTGTCGGGCGGCGAGTGCCGACCATGGCGATTCCAATTTTGTCAGTGGAAGGTAGGGCGCCTTTGCAAAAAAGTCGCTTGGGGCGTAATTTGGATTGGCTTAAAAGCAGTGGATAATTTTCGGGTGCGAGTTCACGGTACGGTTCGTTTAAAAGATTCGTTTCCATATTTTTTCTTTAAAAGGATAAATGTAACGATAAAAGGAAACGATATAAGAACGTTTTTAATTTAACGAATTTATTTAATAAATGCAAGCCCTGTGTATAAAATTTTCTTTGAAAGCAAAAGCGTCGGCCACAACCTTAAGAGGCAAGTGCCGCGACCATGCTTGCATGGGCATGGCTGAGCCGTAAGGTTGGCGCTTGCGTAATGACGCCCGCATAAAGTTATTTCTTGAATTAAAAAGAAACCTTAGGCGGTTAGCCGTTATACTTTCTATCTTTACACGTATGAAATATTCGTTTAACGATTTGGTTGATATTATGGCGCGTCTCCGCTCGGAGAATGGTTGCCCGTGGGACCGCAAGCAAGATACGCATTCGCTATTGCCTTATCTGGTCGAAGAAAGTTGTGAGTTTATCGATGCCGCACAAGAAGGCGACAAGGAGCACATGTGCGAGGAACTTGGCGATGTGCTTTTCCAAGTGATTTTCCATTCGCAAGTGTGCAAGGAACAAGGCGATTTTTCCATTGACGATGTGATTCAAGGGCTTTGCGAAAAAATGGTGCGCAGGCATCCGCATGTGTTCGGTGATGCTCAAGTCGATAGCGCAAACGAAGTCAGCCGCCGTTGGGATCGCATCAAGGCGCAAGAAAAGAACAACTTAAAGCATGCCGGTGAATCTATTATGGACAAAGTGAGCAAGAGCATGCCAACGCTTGCCCGTAGCCAAGATATTATCCGTCGCGTTGCCAAAGTCGGTTTTGACTGGGGCGAACCGGGGCCCGTTTTCGATAAGGCTCAAGAAGAGTTTGCTGAATTTCGTGCCGAAATGGAAAATATTTCTCCTGAAAATGATAATGTGGATCGCCTCGAAGATGAATTTGGCGATATCATGTTTAGCCTTGTGAATGTGGCGCGCCATTGCGGCTTTAACGCGAATATTGCCTT
>CAMZFJ010000331.1 GCA_947306025.1 uncultured Fibrobacter sp. | reverse complement strand
TTTTTTGACATGCTCGCCTCTTTTTTTTGTAATAGCGGTTCAGGGATTTGAACCCCGGACCAATGGATTATGATTCCAGTGCTCTACCACTGAGCTAAACCGCCATCGATTGCAAATTTAGCAAAAGTGATATTAAATTTCAAGGGGTTGTTCTAAAAATATACCTTAAAAATAGACTTTTGTTTCCAAAAAATTTTCACCCCATTCAATTACACGCCAACGCGGTGCCGCCGAGCTCAAACAAAATACGGAAATGCTTGGGTTAATCTGCATCTGCGTCGAAGGCGTTACATAAACTGTCTTGTCTCCCAACTGCACCGTCATCTCACTGTGATAATGGCCCACGAAAATATGCTTGAGATTCTTGATCTTCGCAAGCGTCGCCTGGACCTCGTCCATATTCTGGAGTGAATATCTCAAGTCCATGAACTTGTGGCCACAATGACATGGCGGATGATGGAGGAACAGCAAAACTTCGCCATCGACCTTTGCGGTTTCTTTTTCGAGCCACGAAAGCTGTTCGCTAGAAACCGTACCATTCGCACTGTCTAAAAAGAAAATGGAACGGCCGTCGATATCATAACGGTAATAGCATTTGCCGTTATGGACTTTGCCCTTCAAGTCAAAAAACTTTTCCATGACTTCCAAATTGTCATGGTTTCCCGGAATAATGCAAACCGGACCTTTAGAATCTTTTATGATATCAGCAATAAAGGAATACGCACCGGGCTCGGCATCGTCCGCCAAATCCCCTGAAAGTACCAAAAGATCCAGATTCCTCATGGAATCGGAATTATATGCAGTAAGAAAATTCTCGCGAACATCAATTTCCTGCACAGGGTTAGAATCTTTCCCTATATGGGCGTCCGATATCTGACCTATTTTTAGTACTTTATTTTTCATACATCTACGTAGAACATAAATGAATATAGCTATTGATAACAGAAAACGTGATGGTGGATGTTTTTTTTATACTTTGTGTGATTTAGTTCATACTTTATGAGCATTTATGCACAATTTCACTAAATCTTCAACATACTTTTGTTACCACCTCGTGAATAAACATTGAAAACTAAGGTTCAACATCTGTCAACGTTGACGAATGTGAATAGAATTGAAATTTTCAACATTAATCCACATTTTATTTATTTTCGTAACTCGTTGATTATCATCGAGTTACGTTTCCTGGTCAAAATTTTTATTCACTATTCACCACATTAAATACTAAATATCATATATAAATATATCTAATAATATTTAATATAGGTGGTTGATTACTTTTCCTTTTTGGCTGCGAGCGCTTCATTCATGTCGCAGTTACCTTGGAAAATGGCACCTTCGTTAATGATGAGCTGTTCTGCCTTTACGTTGCCGACAATTTTGGAGTTATCCTGAAGAATAAGCTTTGTCTTGCATTCCACATCGCCTTTGATAGAACCTGCAAGAATGGCAGCGCCACATTTGACGTCGCCTTCTACAATGGCATACTTTTCAAGAATCAATTCTCCATCGATAGAAACGTTTCCGTAAACCTTACCGGCAATTCGTAAATCCGTCTTTCCGGTAATATCTCCATCGACCTGGACACTTCTTCCAATTTGGGTAAATTCCTGTTCGTTCTTTGCCATGGCTTACCTCTAATAAGTAAATATCGTTTCTGGATCTTGTGGAACGTTGTTTTTAGTAACAGAATAATGCAAATGCGGACCGCTCGTATTGCCGGTATCTCCGATGTAACCGATAACATCGCCCTTTGTTACGTTAGCTCCTCTTTTTGTTCTTATCGTTTTCAGATGTGAATAGGAGGACTTATAACCGTTCTGGTGGTCGATGACAACAGTGTTCCCGAGGTCGCCGCTATGACCTGCAAAAGTGACTTTTCCACTGCCCGATGCAAAAACCGGGTTGCCTTTGCGGGCGGAAATGTCGATTCCCAAGTGCTTGTTTTCGTAAGAGAACTTTTTGCTGATGATGCCCACTGCAGGAATCACGTTCGGGATACGTTCCATTCTGATTTTTTCGTCAGTGGTCAACCAGTTGTGGATACCTTCGAAGTCAATGTGATTCTTTTGGGAAGGCACGTGCGCAAATCGGTTGCGCTCGATAATGCTGTTGATTTTGTTGGAGTCGTTTTCCAGGAACGTTTCAAAAATATTCTGGATGCGGTTTTCCATGATCCACAGGGAATCGAGTCGTGAAAAAAGCTCTTCGTAGTTGGCGTTCTGTTTCACGAGCTGCGCGTTGTGCACTCGCATTTTTTCATAGTTCGCAAGAGTCTTGTTGATTTTGGCGATGTGAACGATGAATAAAATGAGGATAATGGCGACAACGACAAGCCCGACATTGAACAAGATAAACTGCTTGCTCGAAATGCGGTACCTCTTGGTGCCGTACGGATTTTCCGGAATGATCTGGATTGTGTAATACTTACGACTCACGATTTTACCGTTAGCGGTTTTCCATGATTTCCTGAATTCGGGTCAGGTCATCCATGGAATAATAGTTGATAACAATTGTGCCCTTGGTCTGGTCCTTGGCGTTCGGGTTCAAGGCGACCTTTGTTCCGAAGAAAGTTTCGAGGCGTGATTCGAACTGCTTCATGTCGGCGCTGAGTTCAACCTTCGGTTTTGCCGGAACATCAGGTTCGGAATCTTCAGAACTATGAACTTCCGGCGGAAGCTCTTCGGTCGCTTCGGCTGTGTTGTCTTCAGGTCCCTGAGCCTGTTGAAGGGCCGAAGCATCGTCTCTCGTCTGAGCAAACGGATCTTCGCCGCGGCTGATGGCTTCAATCTGGCGAACGTTCAGACCTTCTTCAATTACGCGCTTGGCGAGAGCTTCCGGGTCTGCAATTTTTTCACTGCAAAGAGCACGGGCTGCACCACCGGCGAGTTTGCCTTCCTGGATCCAAGCCTGGACCTGGTTCGGGAGCTTCAAAAGACGAAGCGCGTTCGTGATGGCAGAACGGGACTTGCCGACTGTCTTTGCAAGGTCTTCGTGCGTGTAATTGTGATTGTCAATTAATTGTTGATAAGATTGAGCGACTTCGATCGGGTTCAAGTCCACACGCTGGATATTTTCGATCAAGGCCCATTCGCTCATGGTCTTGTCATCGAGATTATCGTAAACCTGTGCCTTGATAGTTCTGCAGTTTGCAAGTTTGGATGCGCGGGTACGGCGTTCACCACTGATAATCTGGTAACGGTCGCCTACCTTGCGGACAGCGATTGGCTGGATAAGACCATGCTTTTCGATGGTTTCGGCGAGTTCAACAAGTTCGTCATCGTCGAAGAACTTACGTGGCTGGAACGGGTTCGGATCAATCAAGTCGATGTTGATTTCGACGATTTTCTGATTGTCCGGATTTGCGTTTTCAGGAGCTCCGGAATTGTTAATAGCGTTATCGACAGAATTGCCGAGAACATCGTGTGCTTTAAAAATTGCTGAAAGACCGCGACCAAGTGCTTGTTTACCCATTTTTAGTTCCTAAT
>CAMZFJ010000330.1 GCA_947306025.1 uncultured Fibrobacter sp. | reverse complement strand
TAAGACAAGAGAAGAACTGAATTTTGATTTGAACCGTCAATCATATGATCGTTCCATCCTGTAGCGGAAACCTGTTGCAAGCCCTACTTTGAATGGCATGGAATAGAATTGTACGGGCATCGACAAGAAGACGGCGTCTTGCGATGAGTAATAGGAACTATCAAAGTTCTGGTAAGATCTAGCGTAAATTTCGGTATCTGTTAAATTGATAAACGTGGCGATGCCGGCTTCTTTTGCAAGTGAATCCGCATAGTGGTTGCGACCGATAGAGTAGTCTATGGGACTTGATGAACGGTATAGTTTGTTTGCGCCCATGCCTGTAGTGTGGACTTTTCGGAAGTTGGCGAAATCTTGAATTGAAAGTTCGGGGTAACTTTCTTTGTATAAACTCATGTATTGAACATGCCGCATTATATCAATGCCGAAAAGATAGCCGCCCTTGTCTTTCATCTTCACGGTGACTTTTATGGGCGTCTTGACGTCGGTTATTTTAAGGACTTCAGCGGCTTCGCCGTAATGGATGGCTAGCATTAGGCGCTCGGCACCGCTAACTGCTGATGGGCACGTCGTTGGTTGATTCTACGACTGGCATTTCGAGGGTATCGTAGCCGACGATTGCAACAGTTACGATATCGCCAATTTCGAATTCTGTTAAAAATGAATCCGCCGGATAATTGAGGAATAGGTCGGTGGATAAAAGCTGACCTGTGCTATCTCCCCAAATGGTGGTGTGAATTCCTGAGTTATCTTCTACGACAAAGGCCGGATTGGGTTCGCAACAGCCTATAAAAGACAAGGCGCAGAAAACGAATGCTGTAAAATATCGCATAGTTCCCTCGCCCCTAAATCTAAATCTTAGATTCTAATCGTGGATTGCGTTTTTCAAGCTTTCGATCAAGCGGGCGAAGCTCGGGTCGGTTTCCATCTCTTTCTTGACGCTCTTGATGGCGTGAACGACGGTGGAATGGTCCTTGCCGCCAAAACGGGAACCGATGCTCTGCAAGCTGATGGGGGAGAGCTCGCGCATGAGGAACATGGCGACTTGGCGAGCCTTCGAGATTTCCTTGGTGCCGCGGCCCGGTTCGATGAGCTTGGTCTCGGGAACTTCGTAGTGCTGCGATACGGCATGGAGCACGGCGTCAAGGCTTACGCGACGGCGGAGTGTCGGGGCGATTTCGGTGACGACCTTCTGTGCGATGTTCATGTCGATGTCGTGGCTCATGAGGCTCGACTGGAGCGTGAGCTTGATGATGGCGCTTTCGAGGCAACGAACGTTGCTTGCAATATTTTCAGCAAGGTAACGGATGACTTCGTCGCTGATTTCGAGGTGGCGTTCTTCGGCCTTCTTATGGAGAATGGCTTCGCGGGTTTCCACGTCAGGCGGTTGAATGTCAACCGTTAAGCCCCAGGAGAAGCGGCTCACGAGGCGGTCGGAGAGGTTCTTCACTTCGGCGGCGGGTGCATCGGAGGTGAGCACAATCTGCTTACCTGCCTGATGGAGTGCGTTGAAGATCAAGAAAAATTCGTTTTGCGTTTCGTACTTGCCGGTCCAGTTCTGGATGTCGTCGATCAAGAGAATATCAACTTCGTTGCGGTAGAAGTCGGACATTTCAGTGATGCGCTTTTCTTGCAGGCACTTCATGTACTGCTGCGAGAAGTCTTCGGACGTGAGGTAAATCACACGCTTGGTCGGATCTTCTTCGAGAATGTAGTTCCCGATAGACTGGAGCAAGTGCGTTTTCCCAAGGCCTGACGAACCGTAAATAAATAGCGGGTTGTATTGTGTTCCGTCTGGATTCCTGGCTACGGCGAGAGCGGCGTTGAATGCGAGCTGGGCCTTGTCGCCGGGAACGAAATTTTCAAAACGGAAACTGCCCGAAAGCGGAACGCTCGGCTTGATAAATTCGCGGAAAGAATTTTCGGTAGCGCTTGCTTGCGGCTGGTACACGTCTTGCGGCTGGAATTCGAATTCTACCGGAGCTTCGTCGTGTGAAACATCTTTCCATGCGAGACGGATGAGATCCTTGTAAGCGGCATAGACTTTGACGTCAAGTCCGGGAGGCACGGCGATGACGGCGTGTCCTGGAGTCTGGCTTACGAGCTTGGTCTGTGCAAAATATGTCTTGAATACCGTATCCGACAGCATTCCATGGAGGTAGTTCAAGCATCTTTCCCATTCAACCTGCATTATTCAATCCTCATCCGATTAGATTTATCATCTATCAACAACTAGGCGTAATAATTTAGCTAATTCTACGGAATGTTGATAGATTGGTTCTGAAATAAACCTAAAATATTTCTTACTTGAATGTAAATGAGAATTTACATATGGGTTTAGGCCTATACGACCGTGCACATGGCCATAAAAATTCGCAAAATTTCTATTTTTTGCTACGATGGAATTGAATACACTTGTGGATTATTGTTTTTGGACCCCCGTCCTTCTTTGGGTGGGGCTCCATTTTTGGTTTAGGAATGTCTCGTATGTCGTTTTTATGAAAGATAAACTGAATCGGGGCGAAAAGTGGGCTTACGTTTATCATGGTTATGTTAAACACCCGGGGCGGGTGAGCTTTTTGCGTTTTTGCGACGTGATTTTTACGCTCGTGGTTTCGGCGGCGACGGCGGTGATGGTGGTGTGGTCCCTGCAAAAGTTTGGGCTAGGGGAGTACGCTTATTTTGGATTTTTGTCGGCGCTCCTTTGCTTTGTGTTTGCTTATTTGATGAAACGCAGGACGGAATTTAAGCTAACGGATTTGTTCCAGTCGGCTTTTTACTTGGAATACCGTTGGGTGAATTATGAAATCCAGCGCAAGGGAATCACGATGTCGGAGGAAAATGTGAGAGACCGCGCGGGGTTGAGTTTTGCGCACAAGCTTCGCAATGCCGAAAATCATCGTGTCTTTTGGAGGTATGTCAAGGCGATGGCAAAATCCAAGAAAGTTCCCCCGGAAATGTTTGAGGTTTATTAGTTGGCAGAACTTAGAGCTTAGAACTTAGTAGGTAAACAGGAATGTTTTAAGTGGTTAGTATGCAGTGGTTAGTAAACAGGAATGTAAAAAGAACATTTTAATTGCAATCCTAACCACTAACCACCAACCACTAATCACTAGAAAGAGCAAGTATGATTGATAAATTGGACTCTTTAGATACAGGCGAGGAAGTTCTCGAAGGCAAGGCGGCGTGGAAGTATGCCGAGGATATCTTGCAGCTTGTTTCGCGTACGTTTGCTTTGAATATTCAGGTGTTGCGAGGCAAGTTGCACCGCAGTATTTTGCTTGCGTACCTTTATTTGCGCATTGCGGATACTGTTGAAGATGATCCGGACATGAAGGCTCACGAAAAGGATCGCGTGCTAGCGCTGTTTGCCGACGTGTTTAAAACGGGCGAACTTGAGACGGAAAAGATTCGTACGTTTGTGAATGCTTTGCCTAAATCTTGGCATGGCTCCGAAGACCCGAACAAGGATCTTTGCGTTAAGTCCGAAATTGTGGTGCCGCTT
>CAMZFJ010000329.1 GCA_947306025.1 uncultured Fibrobacter sp. | reverse complement strand
CCCAAGGCGGCGTGACCTCTACGAGCAAGACGCTCATCAACGCGTCGGTTCTCGGGCTCATTTTCGAAAAAATCAACGGCTACAAAGACGGCAGTTTCTTTACGCCTGGGTTCATCACCGACTACATGGCTCGCGATGTGCTGGAACGAACTGTGGTGCAGAAGTTCAACGAGAAAAAGTCCTGGAAATGCGAAAATTTGGAAGATGTCTCGGACAAGATTGAAGATATTTCAGAAGCGAATCAAATTGTTGATGATATCCGCGTTGCCGATGTCGCCGTAGGATCCGGGCATTTCTTGGTGTCTGCCCTTAATCGCCTGCTTGCAATCAAATCGGAATTAAACATTTTGTGCGATGCAGACGGCAAACGCATCAAACGCCGCGACCTGATTTTGAAAGTTGATAACGACGAACTTTCTGTAGTTGATGACGAGGGCGAACCGTTTGAATACAAGCCCGGCAACGAAGAAAGCCAGCGGTATCAAGAAGCCTTGTTCAACGAGAAACGCCGCATTATCGAGAATTGCCTTTTCGGCGTTGACCTGAACCCCAACAGCGTGAACATCTGCCGTTTGCGCCTTTGGATTGAACTTTTGAAGAACGCCTACTACACCAAGGAAAGCGGCTACAAGCAACTTCAGACACTCCCGAACATCGACATCAATATCAAAGTCGGCGATTCGCTGCTGAGTAAATACCCTGTGCAGAACGGGCATGTCGTTTTGGATTTTTTGCAGAAAGAAGACAAGGCCGACAAGAAAAACGGACTCGCGGCGAAACTCAAGGAATACAGGAAAAACGTTCAGGATTACAAGGCGGGCGGAACGAGCTACAACAAACAGCAACTTCGCCTGAACATTGCCGGCCTCAAGTCGCAACTCAAGGAGCCGCCCAGCATCGACCTCTTCGGAAACGTGGTCAAGAACAACGACATTGATTTTTCCAACTCGCTCGAATGGATGTTCGAGTTCCCGGAAATCCTCGACGACGAAGGCCGCTTTACAGGCTTC
The DNA here is from genome assembly GCA_947306025.1 of uncultured Fibrobacter sp. Next base: position 2,492 of record CAMZFJ010000329.1, on the reverse strand, counting down.
GACGCCATCATCGGAAATCCGCCGTATGTGCAGCTCCAGAGTATGGGCGAGATGAGCGACGTTTATAGCAAACGGGATTACAGTTGCTACAACAAGTCCGCAGACCTTTACTGCCTCTTTGTGGAACGAGCCTACAGCCTGCTGAAAAAGAACGGATATTTCTCGTTCATCATGCCGAACAAGTGGATGCTCGTGGATTACGGCAAGGAACTGCGGCAATTCATGAGCCAGACCTCGCTCAAGAAAATTCTCAATTTTGGCGATGTCCAGTTCTTTGCCGATGCGACCATTTACGTGTGCATATTCGTATCGCAAAAGTCCGGCGACAAGATGCCTGTTTTGGCGTGCTCGCTGAACAGCAAGAACTATCACGGCGAATTCGAAAAAGAAGTCAAGGCTACGACATTCGAGTTCCCGGCAGAAAATTTCGGAGCAAGCGAATGGAGCATCCGCAACAAACTCCACGATTCCGTATTGCAGAAAATGAACGTCGGCACGGCTTTGAAAGATATGCCGATTACAATTAATTACGGCATCAAGACCGGCTTCAACGACGCATTCTTTATTGACGGAAAGACAAGAGAAAAACTCATTGCCGAAGACCCCAATAGCGAAGATCTCATAAAGCCCCTGCTCCGCGGCCGAGACATTAACGCATGGGTGACAGAAAAAGAAGACCAGTATCTTATTGGAACTTTCCCTGCATTAAATCTTGACATCGACCAATACCCGGCAATCAAGAATCATCTGCTGAGTTTTGGCATCGAAAAGTTGGAACAGACCGGTGCCAAGCACATTGTGAACGGCGAAGAAATCAAGGCTCGCAAGAAAACCAGCAATAAATGGTTTGAAACGCAAGACCAGATTGGGTATTATAAGGAATATGCCAAACCGAATATCGTGTATCCGAACATGAAGTAGGTATTCCCGTTCACCTACGAAGAATCTTGCTCTTTCGGCAACGACAAATCTTTTATCATCACTTTGCGTCATTCTGACCCTGGAGAGCATGGCTCGATAGGGGAAGAATCCAGTGAAATCTTGCTCAAGGCCCTCCTCGCCATATTCAACTCTAACCTCGTCAAACTCTGGATATGGTACAACTGCCCCGAACTCATGGGCGGCACTCGAGAAATCCGCAAAGCCTACTTTGAAAACCTCCGCATCCCCCTAGACAATGCTGATATCCTGCAACAACTCGCTATCCTTGCCGATCAAATCATTGCCGCTAAAAAGCATGCTTCGTGTCGTCCTGAGCGGACCCTGGAGCCGAAGGCGATAGGGGAAGTCGAAAGATCCAGTGAAGTAAGTGACGAAGCAATCCAAAGGAATATCGCCACCCTCGAAACACAAGTCAACACTCTCGTCTATCAACTCTACGGCATCACCGATACCGAGGAGATTGAAGCCGTGGAGAAGAGGTGATAATTGATATATTAAACAAGTGAATATTATGTTAAATAAAGAAAAAATAAAAAAAATTGACAAAGAAGTTTTAGACTATCTCGCAAAGGAAAAAAGAAAAAATTCTTTGTTTTTAAAAAAGAACCAATTCTTTAAATCAGAAATAAACGAAGGTATAGTTCTTCTTTTGGTTAAAAATTTAATCATTGGTTTGATTTTGTTTCTATTATTATTTAATCTATTTGGCGTAGAAAAAATTGACAATTCATCTTTTGATTCTTTAATAGTATGTATTGCGGCTGCAGGTCCTGTAATGATGGGACTGTACTATTCTGGCTTAATATTTGTCGCAAGCACAACCCATCAGAAATTGCCTCCCAAAGTGCAAAATTTTTTATTGTATAATTCAACAAATAATCGATATTTAAATCTTTTGATGATAATGTCGGAATTTTCCCTAATGTGGATTTTGACAGAAATTTTATTTGAAAAGACGTTGATGTATTCGAGTATTGCTGTATGGGCTTTTTTTGTTATTGCTGTAGCCACGTTTATTGTGTTATCTCGCAAATTATTGTCATATTTAGAAGTAGAATCATGGTTTAAAGTGATAAAAACAAAAATTTTTAAAGAATTTCAAGAAATAGAAAAAGCTTCGTTAAAACAGATAAATGATAATTTTTGCTCGGAAAAAGCATTAAATGCTCGTGAGTATGTAGAATATTTTGAGATTATATATAATAAGATGAACATAAATGCAACAAATAAGGAATTGCGAGTCTTGTCGAAAAATATAGTTGAAATATTGATTGTTTATCAGTTTTATAAGAGAAAAATACTTCCAGAAAGTAAATGGTATTTTATTCAATCAGATGAGCAGAATTTATACACTTTAAATGACCACGATTTTGTAATGGCTTCTAAAACAATGGTTCCGCCTACAAAATACGTTAATGATTTTTTTTGGTTTGAAGATAAAATGGAAAAAATTTTCGAATCCGTTTTTGACAAAATACAAGAAAATAAGGATGAAGAAGTGTCGGGAACGGTGTTGAATGAATTGGTTTATTATTTCGATGCTTTAATTG
>CAMZFJ010000328.1 GCA_947306025.1 uncultured Fibrobacter sp. | reverse complement strand
CAAATCGCATTTATCAAGGCTTCGAGCTATGGCGATTCTACCGAATCGCAAGGAAAAGTCAAGATTAACGGAATTGAAAATCTTGACATTAAAGGCAAAAATATTCTTATCGTTGACGATATTCTTGACACGGGAAACACGATGCTCTCCATCGTCAAAACCCTCACGGAGCTAGGCCCCGCATCCATCAAGACTTGTGTACTGTTGAATAAGGAATCAAGACGAACCGTGGATTATCACGCTGATTTCGTCGGTTTTGAAATAGAAAATAAATTTGTGGTCGGTTACGGTCTCGACTATGCGAACGATTACCGTACCTTACCCGAAATATGGACTCTTGAAGAAGTATGATAGAAAACAACGACAACAACAATAGCACAAATGAAAACGATGATTTGAACGAAGTCAAGAAACATGCGACCATGACGTTTGCCGCCATCGAGCGAAGCTTTACACGCATGGCTTACCGCAAGAGAAACGCCATCCGCATCATCGTCTGCCTATTATTCTTCATTGCAGGCTACAAGGCTAACACGATATTCAGCAGCAAAATTCCGACAGAAAAAATCATCGAGAAAATTGCAGCGCAGCCGGACCTTCCGAATAAGTGCAAATACCGCTATGACCGTTCCATGGAATACGCCATCATGCACGAATGCGTATTCTCTCACGACACGCCAACAGACGTGACCAAGCTCATCCAGCGCATCAATTACTGCTCTTGCGCCTTGGAACGTGTACAAAAAAAGAAGCCCTTCCAAAAAATGTTCGAAAACAATCTGGAGGACTTCACTTTCAAGATTCGAGAAGAAATTTTGTGCAAGGATGAAAAGATTCCCCCTGCACTGGAAATGGATTCCACTTCGACTACAAAATAAGCATTCCGTCGCCGTAGCTGAACAGCTTGAGTTTGTTCTCTACGGCCATTTTGTATGCGGCGAGCGTGTTTTCACGGCCATAGAATGCAGACACAAGCAAGATAAGCGAGCTCTTTGGCCAATGGAAATTGGTTAAAAGGCCATCCACCAATTTATACTTGTATCCCGGATAAAAGAACGCATAGGTTACGCCCTTTTGCGGTTTCAAGAATCCGTTTGCATCGGCAATCGTCTCGACCACACGCGTACTCGTTGTACCGACAGTCACGATACGGCCACCTTCGCGTTTGGCCTTGTTGATGATGTCGGCATTTTCCTTGGTGAGTTCGTAATGCTCGCCGTGCATTTTGTGCTGCGAAAAATCTTCGACAGAAATATTCTGGAACGTGCCCGGCCCTACATGGAGCGTGACTTCGGCGACATAAACGCCCTTCGCTTTCAAGTCATCGAGCATTTGTTCGCTAAAGTGAAGGCTCGCCGTTGGAGCGGCCACGGCACCAGCATACTTCGCAAAAATCGTCTGGTACGCTTTTTTATCGTCTTCGTCATCGGGACGGTCAATGTAAGGCGGCGGCGGAACGTGCCCTTCCTTGTTCATGACTTCTTCCATTTCAGCAGGCGTTTTTTCGAAACGGAGAACGCGGTTGCCGTCTTCTTCATGAACTTCTTCCACAAACGTGCGCACTCCCGCAAGCTTGAGTTCGCGCCCGACTTGGAAAGCCTTGCCCGGATGCACCTTAGCTTCAAAGCGAGCCTCGCCTGCCTCGGAGGGGTTCAGCGCCTGCACCAAGAGCACTTCGACTTGGCCACCAAATTGCGTTTCGCCATAGAGACGCGCCGGAATCACCTTTGTATTGTTCACCACGAGGCAATCACCCGGTCGGAACAAGTCCACAATTTCTGGAGCCTTCATGATGCGGCGTTCTCCGCCATCTTTAGGGCAATATAGAATATGCGTTTTGCCCTTACCCGCCGTGCGGGAAGCAATCAATTCTTTTGGGAATTCAAAGTTATAATCAGAAAGACGACAGTCCATCTTTATGCCTTCATCTCTTTCAAGGTACTTTTCAAGCGTTCCAGCATTTCCGTTTTCAGCGATTCCGGCTTCAGGATTTTCACATCTGGCAATACGCCAAACAGCCATGTTTTAAAGTCCGGAGTCACGCGGAGTTTCAACGTCACGATTGTATTTCCATCCTTATCGGTGTTGATTTCAGCAAGCGGCGAAAAACGGGACTTATTAAACTGAGTCTTGAGCCAGCCAGACTTGACAAGAAGTGTAATGGTTTGCGGATCTTCTGTAGAAACATACTTTCCGAAAGCGTACTTGTAATGTTCTTCGACACAGAATGGTTCATCCAAACGAGCAACGCACTTATTCGTCTGGGCAATGTTCAAGATATTTTCAACAAGGTAATTCTTGAAGATATGCGTTTCGGAATAATCATCGTCAGCGGCAATCAAGTAAAGCGTATCGATTCGCATTACAAGCTTAACAGGGCTAACTTCAATCGTTTTCTTTTCGCCGTCTTCGTTTGTGCTCTTGTATGTAATACGGATCTTAAAGCCTTCACGAATTGCAGACAAAAGTCTCGAAACTGTAGAATCTTGAGCTTTGTGGTCACAGAACGGACCGTAATCCATAATGTAGTTCGGATCAAGCGTAATGGCTTCGGCCTTGAATCCATCTGGGTCCGTTGTCTGCATCGACGAGATAACACTATCGATGAGCTTTCTATTTTTCAAATCCAACGGAGTCGTATCATTCATCGTCTTTTTCAGCTTTTCGAGCTGCTTGACGATTTTCTGATTGAAATCGACTTTTTGTTCAGTTTGAATAACATAGAACGTTTCGCCTTCTTTCTTGAATTTATGGAGGCCGCAGTTTTCCTGCTCCAAAGCATTCAAGTGGCGAAAAATCGTTCTCGGGCCACAACCCATAGCATCAGCAAGCATCGAAACCGTCATCGGCACACGAAGTTTGCATTTGATGTTATTTATCTTCTCATATCCAGTAGCCATCATTCCTCCTTGTTTTATCATGCCTTAGATATTCTAAGGCGGTTCCCAACAGCTACAGACCGCGCAAATCCTGCAACAGCCAGCAGCGCAAATTCTCTTTGAACAATATTGGTCACTCTTCCCTCCACCAAGAATCGTTTCCCAACATATGTCACATGTACAAATGAATTTTTCAAGAATCGATATGACGCCAGCTTACTCATAATCCGGCGGCAAAGATCCTGTTTTCCAAGGTTTTCCTTTAAAATTGCTGTTCCGTGCATATTCAACGAAACAATTCCAGGAATACTTTCGATCCGCGACTTCAGTTCATTCGGATAAACGTCATCCTCGTAATAGAAAGTTACCTTGGCTGCCCCCGACTTGACTTTAACGCTATACTTGAAAATAGGATGGGCGGCATCGTCCATGATATTCCAAATACATTGTTCTAAATCAGTATCGGAGATCTTGGAATTTTTGCGAACGCGCACCATGTTGACACAGCCACGCAAGCCAGCAATTTCGCTGACACGAGTCTGTATCGCACGTTTCGTCGCAAGGCAATCCACAAAGCCTCGTAAATAAACAATTCCCTGCCCCGCTTCTACCATGATATCTTC
>CAMZFJ010000327.1 GCA_947306025.1 uncultured Fibrobacter sp. | reverse complement strand
GTTATGCCGGTCTGCAAGCAGCCCGTCGCAACACTCGTTTTGCACGCTACTGCGAAGAAAATACCTTGGCCGACGCTTTATTCTCTCAACGATTAACTATAATTTCTTATACAGTTATTTTTTCACGCATTTATTGATAATACTAACGACCCTTGAACTGGTCACCGAATTTGAGTTCGGTTTCCTTAGCGCCGTTCAAATTGACAAGACGTTCCGGCACAAAGACCATTTCGCGTGCAAGACCTTCTTTGAGTTTTTGGACTTGATCGAGCATTTCCGATGCCGATTGGCACGTCAATAAAGCCTGTCGCACCGACATGGCCACATTTTCGTCCGAAGACGCGACAAAACCTTTGCACAGTCTCGCGGCGAGCTGCTTCATGCGGCCCATCGCATTCATCTCGGTTGCGCCATCTTCAATCTTGAACTTGTAATAAAGCGGGAACACGTCAAGCGCTTCTTCTGCTGTAATCACATGCTTTTCGCGACCTTCCCACGCATCGGCAATCTGCCCGAAAATCCACGGGTTGTGCATCGCACCGCGCCCAATGCTTACGCCCGAAACTCCGTAAGTATTAATGCGTTCGCGTGCGCATTCGACGCTATTCACATCGCCATTGCCAATCACGGGAATCTTTGCCGTTGCAGCGACCTTCCCGATCCAGTCCCAGTTGGCAAGGCCGTTATAGCCCTGCAAACGAGTGCGACCGTGAACCGTGAGCATTTCAACGCCCTCGCCTTCCGCAATCTTGAGCGTTTCCATCACGTTGATGCTCTCGTCGTCCCAGCCAATGCGGCACTTGAGCGTCAGCGGAATCTCCGGCGTTTTCGCCTCAAGCGTCTTTTTCACTTCATGTAAAATTTCTTGCAAGCGAGGCAAATCGCGCAAAAGCCCAGAACCGCTCCCCTTGCCCGCCACCTTCGGCGCCGGACACCCCGCATTCACTTCGATAAATTCCGGGTGATAACGTTCCGCAATTCGACCTGCTGCATACGCCATGCGGTCTGGAAAACGTCCAAAAATCTGAATGCCGAACGGGCGTTCTTCCGGAAAAAACTTCAATTGCTTGTGACCATCCGGGTTGAACACGGCATCGCCATCCGTTGGAACAAACTCCGAAACCAAGAGCCCCATGCGGTCGCCCGAAAGCACACGGCAAAGACGCCGGAACGGCGCATCGGTCACACCGTCCATCGGACTCAAGATAGTATTGGGGAAAATCTCCTTATCCCGGAGACTAAAACGGACCTTTTTAGGCAAATTATCAATCTTCAACATTTAAGTCACAACTATTCACAAATATTCCGCAATGTGAACCCGAAAAAAATATTTAATTTCACACGAACCATCACTCTAAGTCTATGATAAACTTATATTTAGTGCGTGGCTAATATAACTAAACAATCCCTTATTCAAGAAATCGCCAAATCCACCGGATTTGTGCGCAATGATATTAAAATTGTCGTCGAACAGTTCCTCGATCTGCTTGGCGAGAAGCTTATTGAAGGCAATACTATTGAAATCCGCGGTTTCGGCACGTTTGCGTGCAAGCCTCGCAAAGCTCGACCGGCGCGCAATCCTCGCACCGGCGAAACCGTCCTCATCGACGAACGCTTGGTCCCGACTTTCAAGTTCAGCAACGACATTAAGGACAAGATCAATTCGCTCGAAGGCATTCTCGGCGAAGCCACTGTGCAGCCGGAACTTGAAACCGAAAACGAAATCGCTCAAATCAACAGCGATTACGATTCCATCTAAACGAACGTTGAACCCATAAAATCGGGCTTTTACGCCTGATACGAAAAAGTCGGCTTTCGCCGACTTTTCTTTTTAGCTCAGAGCTGCAACTTCTTCTTCGGTGAGGAATCGCCAGCCGCCCTCGCCCAAAGTGCGATCCAGAACAACCGGTCCAATAGCGACTCGTTCGAGCGTTTCCACGTGATTGCCGACGGCAGCAAACATACGGCGAACCTGATGGTACAGTCCTTCGCCAATCGAAATGACAACAGCATCACCGTCCACTTCGATTTCACGAGCAAGCACCGGGCGTCGTTCGTCCTTGAGCATCACGCCCGCCAAGAGTTCCGCCTTCTGCGCCTCCGTAAACGGTCGCGCAAGCGTCACACGGTACTTTTTCCAAAGCCCCTTTTTGGGGCTTTCCACTTTATGAATAAAGTCCCCCTGATTCGAGAGCAACAAGAGTCCCGATGAATCCGCATCCAAGCGTCCGACCGACTGGATACCCATCGCCGTAAAGCGCTCTGGCAACAAATCGTACACCGGCTTATGGTCACGAGCGTTGTGGCTACATTCCACGTCCGTCGGCTTGAAAAGCAACACGTACAACTTTTCCACCGTCGGAGCTTCTTCGCCGTTTACCGTAATAAACTCCGGACGTTCCTTGAATTCCATGAACGGATCATCAAGCACCTTGCCATCCAATTCCACAAGTCCCATGCGAACCAGACCACGTGCATCCTTGCGGCTACCGAAACCCATCGAAGCAAGCAAACGTTCCAAAGTCAAAACAGCCATCAGTCCTCCAAAATAATATTCAGAATCTTTTTGCGAACAAAACCCAATTCCGGGAGTTCATTTGTTTTTATCACACGTGCACGGCGACGCCAAAAGCTGAACGCCAAAATTCCAGCAAGCACAAGCGTTTCAAGAACAAAGCAGAAAACGCGAAGCAAAGTGACGCTCAACCGAACTGTGCCCGCGGCACGGAGTTCCTTTTCGCGAGTCCAGTCCATTCTCAAGTCCCAATCGCCAACATACGGGAAAGCCTTTAAGACTCCATTCGTCGCAGCCAAGTATCCCATAGTCTGGTAATCCGCTTGGATACCTTCGACAAAGCAATCTTTAAAGCGAATGCGGAACAGCGAAAACACAGCACCGAGAATTTTCAGCACATACCTAAAAGCACGGGCATCCAAGTCTGGAGTCAATAGAATCGTCCAAAATTCACGGTCCGAGAGTTTGCGCTTTTCTTTCTTCGGCTTCTTTTTTGAATCGTCGGCTGACATCTCTGACTTTTCTGCATCGTGATGCTTGGATTCTTTGACTTCAACTACAGACGATGCCTTCACTTTCGCAGGTTGCGCATTTTCGCTGTCATCACTAGACTTCACTGGATCTTTTTCGCAAGTGCAATCCGAGACATTATGGAACCCCTCCCTGACGGTCGAGGATGACGCGGGTTGAGATTTTCGCTTTTCACAGCCTACTTCCGACTTCCGACTTCCGACTTCTCTCTCGTCTCTCATCTCCAAACATTCAGTCTTCGGAGAGTCTGCGGGCTTTTTTGCGACGGCTTCTGTTAGCGGCGCACTCTCGCTACCAGCATTAGATTTCACTGGATGGGGCTCAGCCCCACCCCCTTGGGCTCGGTCATGCCCAAGCAAGCTTGGTCGCGACTCTCGCTTTTCGGGGGTGTCTTCGGCTCGCAATGACGAATCCTGAGGATTTTTAATTCCTAATTCAGTCCCTGCCGGAGCATCCATCGGTTC
>CAMZFJ010000326.1 GCA_947306025.1 uncultured Fibrobacter sp. | reverse complement strand
CCGGAGGGTTGGCATTAGCAGCGATTTCTACTAGATCCACTCCCTGTTCCTTCGCGAGAAGTTGCGCTTCACGACTAGACATAATGCCCAGTTGTTCGCCACTTGAACCAATGACACGGACCTCAGGATAACGAATCTCTCCGTTGAGGCGGGTGTGCGAATTGTTTTTGATAATAGTCCTTTCTTCTCTGAATTAACCTGATACATATTATATCAAAAACCCCCTTGAATTACAAGGGGGAATTATGATTTTTTCAGAGAGAATTATTTGTCGTCTTTTTTAGCTTCTTTTTTCTCTTCTTTTTTGGCTTCCTTTTTCTCAGCCTTGGCTGGAGCTTTGCCGATGGTTTGCTCAAGCTTGACGAAGTTGAGCACGAGCATTGCTACACCAAAGATAAGGTAAAGCCATGCGCCAACACCTGGATGGGAGATGCCTTCACCCTTAGCGAGAACAACGATCATGCCGATAATACCAAAGAGCACTACAACACTTGGCACGGCGATGTTGGTAATCTTTTCAATATTTGCAGCTAGCTTGAATTTCAAGACACCAAGACCCTTCAAGATACCAAGTACATACCATGCCAATGCAGCAAGCGAAGCCAGCAAAGCAAAAATGCCGACCACTGGGCTACATAACTCTCCGCCAAATGAATTCTGAGATGCACTAAATCCAAGGATTGATGCGACACCCCATGGCAAGAAAATCATGATAAATGCCAAAAAGCTACATCCAGCTTGAATCAACGTTTTTAGTTTCATATAACTCCTTTTATTAATTAACTTGATTTTAGTATTTTTTTAAGTAAAAATCAAGCATAAATATTACCGTTTTCGAAACGAAAGTGCTTCCGCAATGTGACTACTCTTTATAATATCCGAGCCGTCCAAATCGGCAATTGTTTGTGCGATTTTGATCGTTTTAAAGTATGACCGAGCTGACAAATTCATCGTCCTAGAAGCCGACTGTAGCAGCTTTTCGGCGGCCGGCTCTAGCTTTAGTAACGTCGCAACTTGGTAGGACGAAAGCGCACTATTATAGACGCCTGCCTGCCCATATCTCGCCGTCTGACGTGATATTGCCTCTGTTATAGTATTTTTTACAACAATATGCTCACCCGTTTCGAGCTTGTCTCGCACCATTAGGTCCTGGTTCTCGACCCGTTCGACCGTAATATTCATGTCGATTCGATCGATTAGGGGCCCGGACAGCTTCTTGTGATAATTTTGAATTTGCTGTTCCGAACATTTGCATTCATGCGTTTTGTCTCCGAGATACCCACACGGGCAGGGATTCATCGTGGCGATCAGCATGAAATCCGCTGGGTAAACGCACTTACCACCGGCCCGCGAAATCGTAATCACTTTATCTTCGAGTGGCTGCCGGAGCGTTTCGAGAATCGAACGGGGAAATTCTGGCAGTTCATCTAAGAACAACACGCCCTTATGCGCCAGCGAAATCTCTCCCGGCATCGCATTCGCCCCACCACCCACAATCGACACCGCGCTCGCCGTGTGATGCGGGCTCCGAAACGGCCGCTTCATCATAATCTTGCTACTATTTAACCCCGCAATCGAATAAATCTTCGTGACTTCAAGCATCTCCTCCGGCTTCAGTTCCGGCAGCAGGTTCGCTGCGACCTTTGCGAGCATCGTTTTACCGGCACCTGGCGGTCCGGAGATCAGCAAATTATGGTGTCCAGCCACGGCAATTTCAATCGCCCTTTTTGCGAGCTCCTGCCCGCGCACGTGGTCCAGAATCTCACTATCCACCCCATCAGACTCCGTTTTTGTAATTTTTACATCTAAATTTGTCGGGAAATTCTGCTGGTTCGTCACGAGGGAAACAAAGAGTTCCTTAAGCGTCGTCACGCCACAAACCGTGACATCTCTTACTAGTGCCGCCTGCGACAGGTTCTTTATCGGCACATAAACCTCCCTAATTCCGGCTAGTTTCGCCGTTTCGACGATATTTATGACACCTTTCACCGGCCGAAGCGTCCCATCTAGCGATAATTCGCCCACAAATAACTTGTTTTTCGTGTCAGCAAGTAGCAACTGCCGAGAAAGCACCAAAATTGTGAGTGCAATTGGTAGATCCAAATATGATCCGTCCTTCAAAATGTCAGCCGGGGCTAAATTTATCGTGATTTTTTTGTCCGGAAATGAAAAGCCAGAATTTATAATTGCACTTTTCACGCGTTCTTTGGCTTCGTTGATGGTTTTGTTTGCCATGCCCACAATATTTAGTGCCGGCAGGCCACGATTTATGTCGCCCTCCACGTCCACGAGCTTGCCATCAAAGCCACATGGCACGACTGAATGTATTTTGCTAATCATGTTTTCGGCTTTTATTACAACACAAAAAATATTGCAACCCCCCACCAAATTTTTAAGCCCAGGCTTTTTAAAAAATACATTATTTATGCAGGTTGGGCCTGTGGAAAACTCTGCAAAAAAAGTACAAAAATTGTTCAGAAAATCTATTGACATAAGCTTTTTTTCGCGATATTATAGAGGTAGCTTCTGAATAATAAATTTACTCAGAAGGTAAAAACAAAAATTTAGCCAAAATAACTCCACACTCTACACGAAGGCCGGTTTTCCTCGCAGTTACCGGCCTTTCTCTTTGCCTTGAAAAATGCTTATCCCTGTGATATAATGTAAATAGTTGGGGCTGACAAAGCTTAGACGGATCATTAACAGACATCAAGCGCGCCGATTAAATACCGTAAGTATTAATAAGTGCTAAAAACACGAAAACTGCGCATGTTATGTACATGCCAGCTTATGCCTAATATATTCTAGGCTGGTTTCGGGCGGAGGTTCCGTAAGTCCGGAATTATCATACGACGGAAATAAGGCTGTTTAAGTAGCGAAAAATAGTTCGAAAATTTAGCTATGGCGTTCGTCAGTTTTGTTTTCTGCAGCTCACGATTTATGCCAAGACGAAACAGGAAACTATGCACGTAGAATGATGTCCACGTGGTGACTCGGACCCGGAGGCAGTATCCGGCAGCTCCACCAACTTGAAATTTGCCCGCCAAAATCGGCGGCTTTTTTGTGCGGAAAAATTGCCAAAATTAAAAAACCATACACGAACCATGCACGATCCATGCGTAGAAACGCGCACGAAAAAATCGACTAAAAATCACACACTTTTGTTCATGCAAAATCGCTCACTTTTAACGACATGTAATTATTACAACGCACGCACCACATCATAAATCCATTAAATCGTTGTAAATAATACAACAATAATAAATTATTTATACAACAGGGGAATTATAGAGTATATGTTGTAAATAAAACAACACGAAACTTGAACAAATATCTTGCATTTTTCATCGATCTGTGCTACCATGAAAACAGTCGAGATGACTAAAATAAAAACTAAAAATAAAAGGAAAAAATCATGAAAAGAACACGCGCAAAACCTAAATCACCATAGCATTTGGCGGGCGAAAAGGTAATTTCTAGCCATAAATTACAACATAGGAATTACCTAGAGC
>CAMZFJ010000325.1 GCA_947306025.1 uncultured Fibrobacter sp. | reverse complement strand
GAAGCGCGAAGCTGTCGCGTCTGCCGATGCCGTTGTCTTTGCGAGCTCCAGCGCTGTAGAAAACTTTGTTGCGACGCTCAATCCTCAATGCGCCGCAGGCGCTCCCTCAAACCTCAAGCCTCATACCTCATTCTGCATCGGTCGTATGACAGAAGCTGCTGCACGTAAGCATGGCTTCGAAACCATTACATCCGACGAAACGACGATGGATTCTCTCGTCAAGAAAATTGTGGAGTATTACGCGTGAAAGTCATTCTGATTATTGCTCACCATTGCATATTGCCGGGCGCATTTAAAGGCTTCGAAAATATTCTCGACCGCCTGCATCACGATATTCCGGGTACGCGTGTGGCGAGTACAAGTCTTTTGGATTTAGAAAATGATTTGCGTACCATCTTGCGCGAAGATGTGGAATCGGTGACGCTTTTGCCGTACCTTTTGCTGAATGGTCAGCATTCTAGGAATGATGTGCCGCGCGTGGTGGCTCGTTTGCAGGCTGAATTTCCGCAAATCCCGATAACGCTTATGCCGTGCCTTGGCGATTGGAAACAATTTGCAGATATGGTGGTGTGTGGTGTGCGTCATGCGCAGGAGTCCGTGACGCAAAACCGTGAAGCGGCGAGTTCTTTGCTCAAGCCGCCTTCTGCGAGTCCTCAAGCTTCAAATCTTTTTTCTGTCGAATTGAATCTCGAAGGGCGCAATGTGCTTGTGGTTGGCGGCGGTTCCATTGCTCTTCGCAAAGTCAAGACGCTTTTGCCAACGGGTGCGCGAATTACTGTAGTTGCTCCGCATTTCTTGCCAGAATTCAAAACTCTAGCAGAATCACAACTGCTCATCACGCTCAAGGAACGCGAATACGAAACACTTGATTTACGTTGTATGTTCATGGTGTTTATTTGCACGGACAAGCCTGCGGTTAATGCGCTTGTCAATAACGATGCTCATGCTCGTCGCATTTTGGTGAACAATGCTTGCGATTATCGCAGTGGTGATTTTATTGTGCCTGCCCGAATGAATTTTGGTGAAAATATCGCTGTAACCGTTTCAACTCAAGGCCACGCTCCTTCGCTTGCGAAAAAACTCAAGCAGAAAATCCAAACCGAATGGGGCGAAAGTCTTGCGCAAATGGAACGTGAATTTGATTCGTAAATTGAGACGGGGGCGTTGCGGGGCTGGCGACTGAAGGCCCCGCTAAAGAGGGTAGTGTAAGACCCGAAGGGGCTGAAACGAGGGGGATTTTTCCCCCCTTTTTTTTCTATAATTTGAGACGTAAAAAAGCAGTGGATCCTATCGTGCTTTCGCGCACTCCAGGATGACATTGCTAGTAACTAAAAACTATTAACTAGTAACTAAATACCATGATTATTCGTCCTCGTCGCTTACGCAAAAATGAAGTTATCCGCAATATGATTGCAGAAACCGCCGTGAACCCCAATTCGCTCGTTTACCCGATGTTCGTTGTCGAGGGCGAGGGTGTCAAAGAAGAGATTCCGTCGATGCCGGGGCAGTTCCGTTTTTCGATTGATGAACTTTTGAAAGAAGTCGCTAGCTACGAAGCGCTTGGCCTCAAGTCGATTCTTTTGTTCGGAATTCCGAATCACAAGGATGAAATGGCGAGCGGTGCGTATGACGAAAATGGAATTGTGCAGCGTGCTGTTCGTGCCATCAAGACGAAGTACCCGAATTTGTATGTGATTACGGATGTGTGCCTTTGCGAATACATGAGCCATGGTCATTGCGGTATCATCAAGGATGGTGATGTGGATAATGATCCGACGCTTGAACTTTTGGCAAAAACTGCTGTTTCGCAGGTGGCAGCCGGTGCCGATATGGTGGCTCCGAGTGACATGATGGATGGCCATATTACGGTTCTCCGCGAAGCGCTTGACGAGGCGGGCTTTACGAATACGCCGATCATGGGTTACAGTGCAAAATTTGCAAGTGCTTTTTACGGCCCGTTCCGCGATGCCGCTGATTCTGCTCCGCATTTTGGCAATCGCAAGACTTACCAGATGGATGTGCGCAATGGTCGCGAAGCCTTGCATGAAGTGGAGCTTGATTTGGAAGAAGGTGCCGATATCGTGATGGTAAAACCGGGCCTTGCGTTCCTCGATGTGTTGCGACAAACGGCTGAAATCAGCAATGTGCCGGTCGCTGTGTACAACGTAAGCGGTGAATATTCCATGGTGAAGGCGGCTGCAAAAATGGGCTGGATTGACGAAAATGCAATCATCCGCGAAAACATGATTGCATTCAAGCGCGCCGGTGCCGATATTATCATCACGTACCACGCTAAGGAAGTTTTGGAAAAAGGAATTCTTTAACGCAGGAATGTTAATAAAGGAATAATTTTTATGAAAGAATTTGCTGGATTTTTAAAGGATATTGGTATTGTCAATCCAATTCTACAGAATGTTATAGAAATTGCAACTGTCATTGCTACAGGTGCAATTATCTTGTTGATAATTAAGTTCATTCTGAGCTTTGCGATTAAGAAAGGCGCTGATGAATCTGTAAAGCCATTACTTTATTCACTTTTTTCTTATGCGGTTTACATTTGTGGCTTGCTGATGATCTTGCACATTCTCGGCGTGAATACCGCTGGAATTGTGACGGTGATTGGTGCTGCATCTCTTGCCATTGGCCTTGCTTTGAAGGATACATTGGGCAACATTGCGTCGGGGATTCTTTTGCTGTTCCTCCATCCGTTCCGTGCTTCGGATTATATTGAATGCGGTTCCTTGAAGGGCAAAATTGTGGGCGTAGGGCTTTTCAATACGATTCTCATTTCGTTGGATGGGCTCTATGTCTCGGCTCCGAACAGCATGCTTTGGGGTTCTCCCATTATCAATTATAGCCGTAATCCCAAGCGCCGTTTGGATTTATCGTTCGGCATTGATTATGCGGATTCGGCAGAAAAGGCGATGGCCGAAATGAAACAGCTTGTCGAAAGCGATGCGGAGGTTTTGAAAGATCCGGCTCCTTCTTTCTTTGTTTCGTCGCTGGATGATAGCGCTGTGGCTGTCAACATGAGAATTTGGGTCAAGACCGCTAAATATTGGGATATGCGTTGCAAGTATATGAAGACGGTTAAAGAACGTTTTGATGAAGTGGGCATTTCGATCCCGTTCCCGCAACGTGTGGTGCATATTGTAAAGGAGTAGGCGAGTTACTAGTTTGAAGTTACTAGGGCGAATGCGTCGCTGTTTTAAGTTGCTTGAATGATACGTTAGGATTCTTCTAGTAACTAGTATCTAGTAACTGCGGCAAAGCCGCTTTAACTAACTGAGGAATTTATATGAATCACTCTTTAAGTGAAAAGTTATTCGCAGAAGCAAAAACGCTCATGCCGGGTGGCGTGAATAGTCCGGTCCGTGCATACGGCAACGTGGGTGCAACGCCTCCGTTTATCGCTCGCGCAAAAGGTAGCCACATTTACGATGTCGATGGAAATGATTACATTGATTACGTGGGCAGCTGGGGCCCGATGCTTTTGGGGCATGCGCACGATGCAGTGATTAAGGCTGTTGCCGATAC
>CAMZFJ010000324.1 GCA_947306025.1 uncultured Fibrobacter sp. | reverse complement strand
GCGATTTATGATATAATCACACACACACGTCGTGTCTCCAGACGTTAAAGTTACAGACACGCTATCAAGATAACGAGCATAATTCAAATTCAAATCAAACACGCGATTATCATAAGTAAATTTCATATTCTTATTTGTTTTTTCCTGAATCACAACTCCATAATCATCAAGCTTATGATCGCCCCCGCGCAGTCCATTGAAAATCCACTTCACGATCATCCACACGATATTCCACTTTATTTCCATCAATTTTAAAATACTTATTATAAACATCATTGACACAACCATATTCTTCATCAACATAACCACACTGAGTTAAAAGCCAAGTACCATTCAATTCGCCAGCATTTTCTCCAACCCAAATATCAGTGTCGAGTTCCCTTGAGATTTCATCTTCATAATAATACGAAAGCAACAATGTATCATTACGGAGTTTATAAGCAAAACGATGTTCATCAACAAAATAATAGTTAGGATCGTAAACAAGCGTGCCATTACGTTTCAAACAACCTCCCAGAATATCCAAAAGGAAAGTTATAGAATCGTTAACTTCGTCAATATTGGCAGATCCAGACGCAGTCACACGAGCCGAAGCAAACTGGCCAGCGTAATCATCAACAAGATCACCTGCAGAAGCATTTCCGTCTTCGGTAAAACCGGCGCATCCCGCTAAAATAGCGACACTGGTAATGCATGCGGCTATAAAACGTTGAACAAAACAATTATTCTTTTTCATTTTTCTCCACCTTTTTGCTCAATGGAAAGAGCTGTAAATTCAATCGATAAACCCGGTCGTAAGTTTTCACATTCGAAATAATATCCGCTACTTTTTTGCGGAAAGCATCAAGTTCAGCAGCAAGGCGCTCGTAAGCTTCGCGGTCAAGCCCCATCGTCATTCCTGAGACGTGGCGGTAATCGCGTGTGTAACGTTCCAACGCTTCGGCGGCCAACCGAGAATACTGCTTTTGCATATTGACAACTGTTGCCGACACCACTTCGCGGGTACTCGAAACACCTTCGCTCGTTTGATGGTAATTCCCGCATTTATCTTTTTGCAAAAGACCAAGCGATTCCTGAAGTTCCAAAGATTCGCGAGCTTCAGCGGCAGAGATTGCAGGAACTAGCGCATGCCCCATTTCAAGCGGAGTAGCACCCGGCATAATCGGAGCAAGTTCTCTAAGCGCAGGATTCACCCACGACGAAAAATATGCAAAAGATTTCGCTTCCAAAAATTCCACACGATTTTCTTGTGCAATCTTCATCATCTTTTCAAACGAAGAATTGCGGACATCGGGCTTTGCCGAATCGCAGAACGAAACCATTTGGCGGAAAAATTCAGCCTGCGCACCCGACAAGTTCATCGCCGGCAAAACTTTTTCTACAGCAACCTTTGAAAGTCGCGTTTTTCCGTCACAAACAAGCTTTAAAAAACCGGATGAAGAAAATCCAGCCTGCTTGGCAAACTCGCGCCACGTAAATGCGGAACACTTTTTACGGCTCTCGTAAAAGTCTCGAATGTACTCGCGGTAATTTCTGTATTCAAAAACGGATTTCATTTTGCAACTTTTCTTACTTACAAAAATAAAATATCCGCCATCTTAAATCAATATTAATGAAACAAATTTTGCAATTTTAATTAAATTTATGCATTTTTAATCGTTATTTTACAATTTTTGCCAAGTCATAAGAAACACATTGTTTCATATAAAAGCCCCCGCCTTGCATCGACAAAGGCGAGGACTACAAAAAATTATGGATTCCATCAGCCCAACGGGCCCAGAATGACAATCTCGTTTAATAAAACACTTTCACGAGAAGCGAGCCGACAATCGTCGAAACGATGACGCTCACCAAACCCGGCAGCATAAAGCTGTGGTTCAGCAAATACTTTCCGATAACGGTTGTGCCCGAACGGTCGAAGTTCACCGTCGCGATATCGGACGGATAGTTCGGAATAAAGAAGTAACCGTAAACACTCGGGAGCACGCCCAAAAGCACAGGCCCAGAAATTTCAAGGCTATAGGCCAGCGGAAGCATCGCCACCACAACCGCCCCCTGCGAATTGATAAGCACACTCACCGCAAAGAACGCAAATGCAATCGACCACGAATAATGTTGCACAACATTCTTGAGCCCGCCCTGCATCACATCCATGTAGTTTGCAAAGTACGTATCGGCAAGCCACGCAATCCCGTAAATAGCGACCACCGCAACCATGCCGCTCTGCCACACAGCTCCCGACACAGCCTTCTTGGGATTCGCCTTGCAACAAAGAATCATGAACGCCGCCGCAGAAATCATGACAATCTGAATTATGACATTCATCGCTAGCGGTTTCACTTGCGCAACGCCATCGACAATCTTCCCCGTCGGGAATTTGGGGCGAATGTCGTGACCTGAAATTTGGCAAATAGAGAAAATCACAATCACCGCAAGCGCCGCAAGAAAGATATAGACCGCGCGCTTTGCATCTTTCGAAACTTCCTTGTCAAGCACGGAAGCCGTAGAGCCAAACATATATTCCTTCATTTGCGGATCTTTTAAGCGTGCCTGATAAGCCGGGTCTTTATCGAGGTCCAGCCCTCGCCTGTACGAGATTGCCGCAGCAGCCATAATGCCGCAAACACACGCGGGAATCGTAATCGCAATGACCTGCAAGTTGTTTATTTCGAATCCATTCGCGTTAGAAATAATGACGAACGAAGCGACCGCTGCTGCAATCGGCGAACACGTAATGCCCACCTGCGACGCCACCGAAGCTACGGCACAAGGCCGCTCCGGGCGAATACCCTTCTTCAGCGAGATATCGCAAATAATCGGCATCAACGTATAAACCACATGCCCCGTCCCCACAAGCACCGTCAAGAAGAATGTGCAAAGCGGCGCAAGAAACGTTATGTAATCCGGGTGCCGGCGCAACAAGCGTTCCGCAATCTGGATAAGCCAATCCATGCCGCCCGACGCCTGCATAATGCCCGCACAAGTCACCGCCGCGATGATGATGTAAATGACATCTGTTGGAGGCTTGCCCGGTTGCATTCCAAAGCCAAGCACAAGAATCGCAAGACCAATTCCTGAAATCGCCCCAAGCGCAAGGCTCCCGTAACGCGAGCCCACGTAAAGCGCCAACAGCACTATCAAAAGCTGAATAATCATTAAAGCCATATATCTCCTTCTGAGCGGGTTTAAATGAGCCCGCATCAAAAGAAAATATATACTCTAAATTAGGGATTTGTTAACAAGAAAGGACCGATTCTAAAAATTTCCTTTCGAGAAAATCGTTAAAATCCGCAGGATTCATAACGCTCAACTGAGAATTCTTGCAATATACCAAGCAATTGCCATTGAGCCCACCTAGCCACTTCATGTCCTTCAATACAAGATTGATTCCATCATTTATGGCATAATCAATGACATCATATTCCGAGATTCCAGAGCAGCCCTTACGTTCAAAATATTCGTGAAATTGCATTTCGTCGCATTTCGGTTTAAATTTATCTATAAAGAACACTTCGGTCTTTAGAGAAAGCAAATCAACCGA
>CAMZFJ010000323.1 GCA_947306025.1 uncultured Fibrobacter sp. | reverse complement strand
GAAGCCGGAATATCTTGCGGTGCGAATCCTCGGCAAGAACATCATGGATATCAACCACATGAGCATTGCCGAAGCGCGCGACTGGTTTGCGAAAGTCGACTTTGCGAACGAAGAAAATGCGACTTCCGCAACAATCCAAAGCAAGACGACGGTGGCATCTCCGCTCCTCCGCGAAATCATCGGGCGTTTGGACTTCTTGATTAGTGTGGGCCTTGGGTACATTGGCCTTGACCGCGCGGGCGATACTTTGAGCGGTGGCGAGTCTCAGCGCATCCGCTTGGCAAGCCAAATCGGTAGCGGCCTCGAAGGCGTCTTGTACGTGCTCGATGAACCGACAGTCGGCCTCCACGAAAGCGATACTGCAAAACTCCTGGATACGCTTTACCGCTTGCGCGATCTTGGCAATACGCTTGTCGTCGTGGAACATGACATCAAGATGATGCAGGCTGCGGACCACATCATCGATATGGGGCCGGGCGCTGGCGATTTCGGTGGTGAAGTCGTTGCCGAAGGAAGCCCGGCAGAACTTGCGAAACCGTATGCATTGCAACAGTTCCCGCGCAGTGAAACGGTCAAGTTCCTCACGTATTCCACTCCGGTGGCAAACCAGCTGGAACCCGTGCGCATCACGGACGACACGGAATTCTATGAATTCAAGAATCTCAAGACGAACAATTTGAAAAACTTGTCTGTAAAATTCCCGAAGCATGCGGTAAGCGTTGTCTGTGGCGTTTCGGGTTCGGGCAAGAGCTCTCTCGTTGTGGACGAAGTTTTCCCGGCGCTCAAAAAGCAGTTCCAGGCCCGTGGCCGCAAAAAGCAGAGCGGCGAAGTCTTGCTTGTGGACCAGAGTCCGATTTCGGGAACGCCGCGCAGTACGCCGGCGAGCTTTACGGGTGTCTTTGACGATATCCGCAAACTGTTTGCCAAACTCGAACAGTCCAAGATGAAGGGCTTTGATTACGGCCGTTTCAGTTACAACCTTGCGCGTGGTCGTTGCCCTGCTTGCGAAGGCCGTGGCGCCGTCGCTGTCGAAATGCACTTCCTCTCGGACATTTGGGAAACATGCGAAGCTTGCGGTGGCAAGCGCTACAACCAGGAAACGCTCACGGTTACGTTCAAGGGCAAGAACATTGCCGACGTGCTCGACATGCGCATTGTGGAAGCCTGCGAGTTCTTCAAGGACCAGCCGAAGATTTTGCCAAAGCTGGAATGCCTCCGCGACGTGGGCCTCCCGTACGTAAAACTCGGACAACCTGTGACGACACTTTCGGGCGGCGAATCCCAGCGCTTGAAGCTTGCGGCTGAACTTTGCCGTCGTCCGGCTAATGAAATGGTTTACCTGCTTGACGAACCGACGACGGGGCTTCATTTGAAGGATATTCAGATCCTCTGGAACCTCTTGCGTAGGCTTTCGGCGCGTGGCGATACGGTCATTGTCATCGAACACCATCCCGATATTATCCGTTTGGCAGATTGGAAGGTCGAACTTGGGCCTGTTGGCGGTGCAAAGGGCGGTTACTTGCTCGAAATGGGTGTTAATTCGTCAAAATTTTAGCACCTCTTTTCTAAGAAGAAATTATTTTTCTAGACAAGAAGGTTCTAATATGACAGGAGTGCTTATGACATTTTCCCGATTGCTTCCGCTTTTGTTGCTGGTCCCGGCGCTTACCTTGGCCGATGAAGATCGCAACTTCAAATTGACATCGGAAAATTTTAAAGTCGGTACCCTCTTGGATGGAAGTCTTTTGGAAAATGCTTCCAAGAAAGCTATTGCATTGGACAAATCTTTAGCAATCTCGCAGGAACCGGTCTTCCCGTTGCAACCGAATACGCTTTACCTTCGCTATAAAAAATCCGCTAAGGAGTACTTATGGTTTTCAGGCGAGGCAAAACCGGAAGAATATAAAAAGCTCCATGCCTTTAACCTTAAAGAAAACCATCTAGGTGTGCGCGAAGTGGCTGGCCTCCGTTTTTACGCCTCTCGTCAGTATAAGGCCTTCCAGGACGAAGCCGATATCTATTTTGATGCCGAGTATGTTTATTCGCCTCGTGTTGCAAAACTCCTGTTTATGAAGAATGGCAAGTGGCAGGTCTTGAACGAAAGCGTGCATCCGGGCATGGTGCAAATCAAGACCGATGAAAAGAACTTGGAAGTCGTGTCTCTGAATGCAAAGATGAAAGCGGGGACAAGGGCTATCTATCCTGCTGAAAATGGTGTTTATGTTTTTTCGTTCAGCGCTCCGGACCAACTCCCGTATGTCGATGCGGGAGTGCTTAAGCCGGGTGAAGTGCTCACGTTCAATGTGAAGTTCCCGGTAGTACAGAATTCGGTTGTAGAAATTTCTAGTTCGAGTCCGGCTGTTCCCGAATCTGTTGCTGCAACATCTAGTTCTGCGGACTCGCTTACATCTAGTTCGGGTGTTGTTATTCCCGATTTTGATGCCGGCGTTTCCAGCTCTAGTGGAGTTTCTTCTAGCTCAGAGTCTTCTGATTCAAAGGTCTCTGCTTCGTCAAAATTGACCGTTTCGCTTGAGCAGGTGCATGCTCTCCAGGTGCTCGAAGATGCTGAATCGCTTTATGACATATTCTCTGTCGAGGTCGATAAAAACTTTAAGCGCATTGACACGACTGAATTTTCCAAGTTCTATCCTTCGATTATCCCCGCCGAATCGCTTGGACTTAACAATTCGGGAAAGGTCTATCGCGATTACGTGAAGCATTATAATTTGAAACGTAGCGAAGCGCAAAAAATTTGGCGAGAAAAAAAGTTGGGCGAAGTTAGCGCGATCTATAAGGCTTTCCATGCAAAGTTCGATAGCTTGCAGGCGTTCCCGATTGAAATTAAGGTGATGCCCGTTGCGGTGGAAAAAATCTTGAAGGCTGACACGAGTGCGGTATCTTCCGATTCTGCGATGAAGTCCTTGGATTCAAATAAGATCGAATCGCTAGGTCTCCGTTTTGGAAAGGATCGAGATCGTGTTGAAGTTTCTTGGAAGGGCGTCGTAGACGGCTTTTCGATGGACTCGCTTGTGAATTTACTTGCCAATGGAGACTCTTCCCTTGTGACGACGCTCTTCCTTGTGAACAACAAGCCGGTATGGGTGTTCAAGGAAGGAACTCTTGTGGGGCGTTACCAGTACCGCTATGGTAAGCTTGGATTCCGCATGGGCGATTCCCTTTATTTGGGCAAGGGCGAATTTACTTTGCCGAAACATATTGCTGTTGAAAAAGAAGTTATAGATTGGCTCAAGTCAGGCGTCCTAGAATCGTCTTCGTCGGTCGTTGCAAGTTCTTCTTCCAAAATGGTGGATTCCGTAAAGTTCGAACTGAAATTTAATGTCGTTGAACATCCTTCTCGTGGAACTGTTGCCATTATTGATTCGGGGTCATTCCGCTATCGCGGTAAGGTTGTTTCCATGTCGCCGTTTGCTATTCATACAACTGAAGTGACTCAGGAATTTTATCACAAGATTATGGGCCTCTTGGATTCGACAAAGCGTAACCCTGACAAATCTGCATTCAAGGGCCCGAACAAGCCGGTCCAAAATATCACTTGGGAAA
>CAMZFJ010000322.1 GCA_947306025.1 uncultured Fibrobacter sp. | reverse complement strand
ACGCCTCTGTCACAAGCAGTTCTTCTGCAGCAAATGCGTTTTCATCGTCTAGCGGGCTAAAAGAATACGATGACAATCACAAACCCAAGGACAGTTTCCTCCCGGCAGCAGGTTTCTATTCCAACCTCACCATCAATCCGCTAACGCCGCAAAAAGGCGGTGAAATCCGTTGCACTTTTGACGGTTCCTTCCCCACCCAACAATCCGCTCAAATTACAGAAGCAAAAACGCTTACCGAAAACACGGTTATACGTTGTTCTGAATTTGTAAACGGTCAAGCTATGGATACGACGACACAAACGTACTTCATTAACGAAAGCGTTTCGATGCCGGTCGTAGCCATCACCGTAAATCATCACGACATGTTCGACTCCACAGACGGTCTCTACGCTACAGGCAATATCAACAGCGGTATCGGCGGCGGCATGGGCAACTGGGGCAACATGGGCGGAGGCGGAAACGTAACCGACGACAACAACCCAAAATGCACGGAACCCTGCAAGGGCGCTAACTTCTGGAAAGATGATGAACTCCCCGCTCACGTGGAATACTTCGAAAACGGAAGTTCCTCCAAGAGCAAAGCTTGGGAAATCGATGCAGGTATTTCCATCATCGGAAACTGGAGCCGTTACAAACCCAAGAAGAGCGTTGCCATCAAGATGGATAACGACATTTACGGCGACAAGGTCCTCAAATATTCTTTGTTCAAAACTCGACCTGAAGCAAAAAAAATCAAGGCATTCAATTTACGCAACAACGGTAACCGATTCTGGTGCGACTATGTTGGCGATGCCATGATGACCGCCCTTCTAGAAGGCACTGACGTGGATTACCAGCGCAGCCGCCAAGTAGTCGTGTTCTACAACGGTGAATACTTCGGCATTCACGACTTACGCGAGCGCTTAAACAGAAGCTATGTCGAAACGAATTACGGCATTGATTCCAAGTCCATCAACATGATTAAAATTGCGGGAACAACCCTGGAAGCAAGCGGCACAAACGGCGCTTCGACCGCAGAATACCAGCAACTTTACAACGAAATTAACAGCGGCAATTTTGCAGGCGACAACAACAAAAAATACGAACAAATAAAATCAAAAATCAACGTCAACAGTTTTGCGCAATACATGTTCGCCGAAATGTATTTCCACAATGGCGACTGGCCTACAAACAACGTTCGCGCCTGGGGCGGTAACGGTCACCCGTTCAAATTCGTCGCATTCGATACCGATCACGGCTTTGGATTCTCGCCGGGCATCAGCGGCTTTGACGAACAGAACGAAAACATGTTCAACTGGGTGCTTGGCGCAAAATCGAATAGCCAAGGCGGAAATCAAGGCGGCATGTGGGGCGGATTCGGAGGCTTCGGTGGCGGCGGCGCCAGTGCAGGTCCAGGCACCATGCTCAGCAAGCTACTCAACAACCCGGACTTCAAACGACTCTTTATCAACAATGCTTGCATCTTGTTAAACAGTTACCTGACCTACGAAAAGGTGCAAAGTACGGTGCAATCCATGATGGCGACAATTCCTTCATCAGAACGCAGCCGCGACGAAAAGAGATGGCCACGCAACCAAAGCAACTTCAAGTGGGATCCGAATGGAAACAACTTGATTGCCTTCGCCAAGAACCGCAGCGAAACGATCAAGAAAGAAATGGCCGAACGATTCGATCTCGAAAACGAAGTTTCTGTAACGATTGGTGCAAGCGGAAACGGTTCCGTGTTAGTTGACGGAATGAAGCTCCCGAGCAACAATTACCAAGGCAAGTTCTTCAGCAATAACGAGCTGCTGTTGACTGCAGTCGCAAGCTCCGGGGCCGTATTCACAGGCTGGTCGGATGGCGCAACCGAGAACCCGCGCAAAGTCCAAGTGAGCGCAGGCCAAACCATTACAGCCGTGTTCAAGTAAGCAATCGTTTTTTCAAAATCGCCTCGCGGAAACTCCCCCGCGAGGTTTTGTTATATTCCCCAAAACTATAGAATATCACGGACAAATTTTTGTACATTAGCATCATGCCGTTTTCACAGGAATATCTCAAAGATTACGAAGCAAAAATTCGTCAGCTCCCGCTTGAGGAATTGTATGACATTCTCAGTTTAATTCGAGATGATCCTTTCAAAGCAGACGATTCACCAGAACATGTGAAAATAGTAGAGAAGAGAATCGAAGAACTAACTGGCGAATTACCTATCAAAAATCATTCAGAAGACAATAAAGAAGCCTATACCCCAATAAAAGAAATTATACCACCGAAAAAAAAGATACTCGCAATTCTTGCGTTTGTCACAATTTGTTTTATTTGCATTGTTGTTATAGCGAAAACAAAAGTAGACGCTAATTCCATTGGATTTATAATTGATGATGACTTTTTAAGTTCAATTGCTGATTATGTGTATTACCAAACGCTATACGACATTTTCTTTATACCATCCATTTGCTTTGGGGCAGCCACAATATTCTACGCATTCGGATTCATATCCATCAAAGAAGGAAAAAAAGATGTTGAGGGCTATTCTGTTGCAACACATCTCGTCCCAGCGATTCTCGTATCTTGGGCATTGGCAACTGCAGTCCCTAAAACCTTCGATTTACCACCGACAAACAGCGAAAAATCAACTGTTCTAGTAGAAACCGTAACTAACAAAAAAGAAACATATTCCAGAAGTGCCGCCAACAAATATTACCTTTATTTCAGCAGCGGTTCCAGATTAAAAGTAGACAAGAATCAATACGAGCAAACGTATATCGACCAAAGCCTCTATACCATATATCAAGGGACTCACATTATAAAGGCACTCCCCCGTGACAAATATCAGCTAAAAAAGGATTAGATTTTAAAAGCATGGCGTTCACGAAGGAATATCTCAAAGACTACGAAGCAAAAATTCACAAGCTCCCGCTTGAGGAGTTGTATGATATTATCAGCTTAATTCGAGATAATCCAATCAAAGCGGACGAGTCACCAGAACGCGTGCGGATTGTCGAGAAAAGAATTGAGGAACTAGAAAACTCTCCTGCCGCAATCAATCACGTAAAAGATTTAAACGAAAAACTAGAGACAGAGTATAAACAGAAGCCGCACCTACTATCATTTGTTCTACAAGCTATTGGATATACATTACTGTTTTTTACAATTCTAGCACTCAATCCAAAAATCGCAAGCCAAGAAGCCGGTATAAATGTCGGATTCCTATTATTCGGGATTGCAATGATTCTTTTTATGTACGCAGGCCTTATCGACAAACGTATAACCATTAAAACAGATCGCATTCATAAAGAAGCGTATCCAATTCTTTACTGGATAAACATTGTTTTATTCTTTATCATTGGAGTAGCGGGTATTTTCTTAGGAATCCGTCCTATTTTCCAATAGAAATTGACAAAATACAGACGATACAGTAGTATTATTTAGTGAAGTAAAATTTCGCTTTAAGAAAGAACCTAATTGTTATATATGGGCTATATCCCCCAAACAACAAAAATCTCCGTAGCACTTGTGTTGCGGAGATTTTTGTTTATCTCATTCGAGCGTTCCGTCGCACTATATGAACCCGAGACAAACCGACTAAGCAACA
>CAMZFJ010000321.1 GCA_947306025.1 uncultured Fibrobacter sp. | reverse complement strand
TGCTCCCGCAGAGCACGGGCAAGCGCGTGGAACGCGAGCGCAAGGGCGCGAGCGGCCGTACGCAGGAAATCCAGCGCTTGGTAGGCCGCTCGCTGCGCGGCGCAGCCGACCTTGCAGCCCTCGGCGAGAACGCCATCGTGGTCGACTGCGACGTGATCGAAGCCGACGGTGGAACACGTACCGCTAGCATTATCGGCGGCTTCGTGGCCCTTGCGATTGCAGTCAAGAAGATCAAGGAACGCCTTGGAATCACGCAACAGATTCTAAAGCACGGCATCACCGCGATTTCCGTGGGCGTCGTGAGCGGCAACCCGCTTTGCGACCTCTGCTATGTCGAAGATTCCGCCGCCGACGTCGACATGAACGTCGTGATGCAGGATGCGAAGAACTTCATCGAAGTGCAAGGCACCGGCGAACACGCAAGCTTTGACCGCGCCATGCTCAACACGCTCCTCGACCTCGGCGAAAACGCCTGCAAGGACATCTACAAAAAACAGATGGAACTCATCGGCGGCGAACTGCCGTAGTTTAGAGTAGAGACAAAAGCACATTGTAAAATAGGGCGTGCATTTTTGCACGCCCGTTTCTATATCATTTTACTAGCAATTCGCTAGAATTTATTTTCACGGAACAAAATGTTCTTGAATTGGACAATTTAAGCTATAATCGTATTCCGCATAAGTCGCATACTTGCCCAATCCATGAATATTAAATTTCTTTTGAGTTCCTTTTTCTCCATAAACAATAAAGTTTACGGTCGTCAAATTTTTCGGATCAACGCTTTGGCCATCGGCTGACTTAAATTCGTTCCACGGCAAGCAACTTGTCACCGCTTTAGAACTCTTGGGAAGCGTCACTTTGGGCAGCTTTGGCAGCTGCTGAATATCATAGACTCCGCTACTGTTCATCACGACATCGATATCCGCTTCAGAAGCGTAGGTCACGCAAATGCCACCCCATTTTTCTTCCACATCGCCGCTAAGCAAGGAACCATCTTCGTGATCAAAGCCGGCAACATAAAATCCGAGTCCAGCAAAAGAATCATCCTTGAATTCAGCAGTTCCACAAACGCCATCGTACAAACCTGTACGTTTAGCACCTCCACAGGAATCAGGGAATTCAACGCCACCATTATCAAATTTTTCGAGGTTAATCAATTCCTGTTCATTCAAAGGTTGCGTAAAGCTTGATTTTTGTTCTCCACTTGAATCTTCAATTATATACCAACGTCCAACTTTTTCATTCATAGAGCCATCAAAACCTGTAAAAACATTACCAACAAAGCTCCACAAGTTCGTGAGCAAGGTGCATTGTTCTTCACTATAGAGCTTTCGATTTTTAGTCGTGTCTATACTAGAACTGCTGCGGATCCACACAGAAGACGAGCTCTTCGGGGTAATCACAGGCTTTTCGATAGAGCAAGCTCCATTGGCGGAATATTTACCGATAGCCGCAAAGTTAAAATTGAACTTTTCACTATCTACAGTCCCCTTTACGGCAAACCGGATAGCACCAACCGCCTTCCCCATATCGGGATTATTCGGCGCAATCTCGTTCCAAGTAAAGCATCTTTCGACAAGTTCAGTAGACTTTGGCAAAGCGACCTTGGGAGAGTTCTCGTAAGCGACATCTTTTACAACAAAGTCAAGATAAGCATCTTTCTCGGAATAGTAAGTGACACAAACACCACCCCAGTCTTGAATATCTTCATAATTAGGTTCATCATCACCAAAACCAGCAATACTAAACCCAACACCGCCAACAGCATATTTGGATCCTTCCAAATGAAAGTCCATCGTTCCACAAAAACCAGAACATTCAGAAATAATTCCTTCATACATATAAGGACTATATTCCATTGACGGATACGCCGGGAAATCAATATGAGCATAAGCATCACCAGTGGAAGCATCAAAAGGTCCCACCATTCCCGCGTATTCATCGCGGTCATTAAAACCCGTATTCACATGAGTAGCATTCCAACCGCCCTTCCACAGGCAGGTCAGCGAATCATCGACAGGGAATCTTTCATAAAATTTATCATCAGGTCGCCACCAGTAATTCGTAGAGAAACTTGGATCATAAGTCCTGAGCCCTCTAATATTAAACACCTTTTTCTCGTCGTCACCACGACTTTGAATTCTAAACATTATGGACTGGATTTCCTTAGCAGCCTCTTCCCCCGTATAGACTTTGCTAATCGGGAAACTACTATTTTTCGCCCAATTGCTGACATCAAAATCGCTCCATTTTAGGCATTTTGTAACAACATCTTCTGTTTTGAAGAGATTATAAAGCGTAGGCGCATAAGATTCCTCAAGAGTCGTTCTACTTAGATAATTAGCGGGATACGCTTCAAACGGCATCATTGTGCTGTTAGAATCAAATCCATCAACTTGAACCTTTAAATAAACATCAATTGAATAATCAGATTCGTAAGTGACGCAAATACCGCCCCAGGACGAGACATCAGCCGTAGAACCATCCTTGGCAAGCGGGATTTCGACACCAGCCCAGGGACCAA
Organism: uncultured Fibrobacter sp.; assembly: GCA_947306025.1. The sequence goes on along the minus strand of CAMZFJ010000321.1, from coordinate 1,060 downwards.
ACATTAAATAATCAGGTTGAATCGACCCGCACAGCCCATCGCAATGTTTAAAGACGGATGCCAACGGCGTCGACGACTTTTCCAGTTCCACAGGGAAAATAACCTTCGATTCGCCTTGATGGCCAAACAAGTTATCGCCAAAGGTTTGCCAATAACCGGTGCTTTCGTCACCCGTATTGACCTTGTAGTCTATGGCTGGGTCCCACAAGTTATAGCGAGCCACTAAGTCGCCACTGTTTGATGGTTCTCCATTCCCGTTGCCATCACTCGAAAGAGCTTCGATAGACGAACTGCTTTCAAAAGCTTCGGGAGCATCAACACCACCCGACGGATTGTCATCGGAGCAGGCAACAAAGCTTAGCAAGAAAGCAGACGTAGCAAGGACAAGAATTTTCTTAAGCATATATTTTCCTACATGACGTAATAAAGGTTAATCAAGGGATAACCAATCCCAGCTTTCCTGATACGAACACATCTTCGCCCGGCGAACAGAAGTTCGTTTTGTCGGAGTACTTGCCGAGCCCCCTTATATTAAATCGGCTCTTAGCGTTTGCATCGCCGTGGACAGCAAAGAGAACTGATGTCATAAACGTCCAACTCACTTCACTATACACCGACATAAATTTTTCCAAATCGACACATTCCGTCCTTAACTCAATGGACTTTGGCAATGTAACCTTAGGCATTCTAGAAAGATTTCCAAATCCATCATTTTGTGCATAAGCCAAAACAACATCTAAATCCGATTCCGAAGCATACGTTACACACAAGCCTCCCCAACTTGAGATATTAGCCTTAGTTACTAGCGAATTACCATCCATAGGTTCAGCAACACCAGCGACATGGAAACCTACACCCAAATAGCCTTCTTTTGCAAATTCAAATTCGCCACAAACGCCCATACAGTAATCAAAAACTTGATCGGTCGTATATTCGTGTCCAAGCGGCTGTGGCCATTTTACAGAACCAGCGCCGTCCTCACCATCTCCGAAGCTAAACCAATACCCAGAAGTTTCGGTACCATTATCTAGTCCCGTCATCACACGGTCATCCGATCCAG
>CAMZFJ010000320.1 GCA_947306025.1 uncultured Fibrobacter sp. | reverse complement strand
CAGTATTTGCAAGGGTTCCAGGCTATTTTGGGTATCCAAATGACACATTAGCCGAAAAAAAAGTTCTAAGTTCTAAGCTCTAAATGCTAAACTCTTTCAGTCGAGGATTCTGCCGCGCATTCCTTCTTGTAGTAGGCTTCCAGTTCTTCGCGGCTCTGGTCAAAATACTTTTTAAGGCTCGGATCAAAATGCTTGCCCATAGAGCTATCGATAATGTTATAAGCTTCTTCAAACGAGAAAGCATCCTTATAGCATCTCTTACTCACCAAGGCATCATACACATCCGCAATAGCCATCACGCGGGCTTCCAGCGGAATGCTTTCCCCCTTCAAGCCGTACGGGTATCCACTGCCATCCCAACGTTCATGGTGACCTCCAGCCATGTTCTTTGCGATTTCCACAAAAAGTTCACTCTGGAAATTCGAGAGCAAGTTCTTGATAATGATAGCACCCTTTTCGGCATGGGTCTTCATCTCGGTAAATTCTTCATCCGTAAACTTGCCCGGCTTGCAAAGCACCTTGTCATCAATAGCGATCTTACCAATATCATGCATCGGAGCCGCAGCAATCATATCGTCATAGAATTCCTTGGAGTAATTCAAATTCGGATCAAGCTGCATTTTTTCAACAAGGATACTCACCACTTCCTTTGTACGTTTGAGATGTTCCCCAGTAAAACCATCTTTGTTATTGACCATTTCAGCCATGCTCACAAGCATCTGGTTCTGGAAAAGACGAATCTGTTCTTTGTTATTCTTGATGAGAGCGGCAAGTTCGGTATTGTTGGCATCCAAGCGTTCAATATAGCGCTGGATATTTGTTTCATCTTCAATGCTGAACAAAAATATCTGCAACTTCTTATTCTGATGGACATTCCTCATCACCGCCTTGAAATAGCGATCCTTGTACGTAAAGCGGTATACCTTGTCACCGCTAGCAGCCTTCAGTTGTTCCATGCCCTCTTCAAAAATACCGGCTATTTCAACATCCGAAGGCAAAGCATGATCAACACGGCAATCCAAAAGTTCCGGGAAGAACCGGCTTGCGATATCGTTACATCCAAGGTAACAGCCTTTTGGCGAAAAAGCCAAATAGGCCGCCGTATTTTCGGCTTCCAGCGATTCAAGCACACTGTTCATCACGTCGTGCATTTTCACCAAGGCGCAAACATAGAGCAACACGAGTTCGTCAATCAAGTAAACAAGCGGCATCAGCAACGTATCGTTTTCCAGATAACGCGTCAAAATAAACGAACCAATCGAAACGCACACCAGCGATGCAATGGCAATCAAAGTCTTGTAACTGACATTGCGCTTCTTTTTTGCGGCAATGATAACGAGAACGACATTGGCAATAGCATAAAAGTAAAGCAACAAATCCCATAAAATATGACCAGGTCCATATGTCGGCATATAACTGCCAAAGCCATTCAGAACAACATAGCGCACTGATTCATAGAACACATCGCTAAATCCAACCGTACACGAAAGAGCAAACACAAGTGCACTATACAGGAACAAAAACAGCTTCAGCCAACGCGGAAGATTAAACGAGCACAAACGGCAAATCAAGAGGAACAAGAAAAGCGGCAAGAAGCACGCGCCCAAATAGCACACCTTATTGGCAACAATCGCCCCTTCAATCGTTGTCGAAAGCGCTAAAAAGAGGTAGCCAAAATCCGCAAGGACAATCGAAAAGAAGAATGCCGTAAAATAAGAGTTCAACGGCCTGCGGTAAAAATACGAAAGCAGGCAGGCGTTAACTCCCGAAAAGACACACATCGCAATCAAATAATAAATAACAAACATACCAATCTCTCAAAACAAATTCATCAATGATCCACAGAACAGTAATAATCCATCAACTGTTCTTGACATTCCAAGAAGCAGTCCTTCAAATGCGGGTCAAACTGTTTACCCATCGACGCAATAATCACATCACGCGCTTCGCGGAAAGACATACGTTCCTTGTAGCAACGCTTGCTCACCAAGGCATCGTAAACGTCTGCAAGAGCCATGATACGCGCTTCCATCGGGATATTTTCACCAGCGCGCTGTTCCGGATAACCCGTTCCATCCCAGCGTTCGTGATGGTAAAGCGCCATGTTCTTGGCTACACTGACAAAATAATTGTCCTTGACATCGGAGAGCAACTTTTCGATAATGTTAGCGCCCTTCTCCGCATGGGTCTTCATAATCTCGTAATCATCTAAATTAAAGCGGCCCGGCTTGCGCAATACGGCATCATCAATCGCCACCTTGCCCAAGTCGTACATCGGAGCCGCGGCGATCAACACGTCAAGGAATTTATCGGACAAATTATCGACACCTTTTTTGCGCATTGTCGATACCAAAATTTTCACGACCTCGCTCGTGCGCTTGATATGCCCTTCCATGTTGCCAGCACGGCTTTCGGCCATCTGCGCCATACCCACAATCCACTTTTCCTGAACCGAGAGTTTCTCGTTCTCGGTTTTCACCATGTTCTTCTGCAACATGGAATTGCTACGGCCAAGAGCATCAATGTATTGCTGTTCCTGCGTGTTATCTTCAATCCTGAACAAGAACACGTTCTTTCCATGAACTTGTCTCAAGACTTTAACTTCGCACTTGTAATGACGGCCCATGTAATTGAACTCGGTCATTTGGCTGTAATCGGTCAAAATCTTGGACTTACGGTATTTTTCAATCCAGGACATGATTTGCTGTTGCAATTCCGTAGTCCCTTTCAGGTGAGCGTCCACCCTCATCCTGATCAGTTCCGGGAAAAAGTTCAAAGCAATCCGGTTTGCACCCAAGTAGGCCCCATCGACCGAGAAAGACATATACGCACAAGAGCTTTCGGTCTCAATGGATTCAATCACGCATTCTGTAATATCGTACCACTTGACGTTGTTACAAATATAGAGCAAGAGAATCTGGTCCAGCACATAAATGAACGGCATGATGAGCATGTCGCTGCCCAAATAGCGAGCCAAGAAGAACGACATGATTGTTGCAATTTCGCCAATAATCATCGCAACGATGTTCTTGAGCGACACCATCTTCTGGTGCATAATTGCGCGAACAATAATCCAAATATCTAAAAAGACATAGCTCACCAGGAACGCATTGAACAAGCCATGAGCCCAACCATACGTCGCCACGTAGTTACCGACACCGGCCTGAACCACGTACTCCACTGTCTTGTAGTACGCCGGGAAATACCCGACCGTCATAGCCAGTGCGCAAATCGTAAAGCTCATGAGGATAAGCGTGATGTGCAGCCACTTCGGGATAGACATCTTGCAAACCTTCAAAAGCGCAAAGAACATGAACATCGGAAGGAACGACCCGCCAAGGTAATTCACCTTGTTGGCGATAATTGCCCCCTCAACCGTTTCCGAAAAGCCTAGCAGCCAATGACCAAAATTCGCAACGAGAATCGCATAAAAGGAATAATAACCGTAATTATTTCTCTGATTTTGAAAACGCAGAGAAAGCACTGCCAGATTGACGGCAGATAACACAAACATCAATGTTAAATAGATATAGCCCATATCCGCAACTAAAAAGCAACTATTATAAAGTTAACTTTTTTTTTCAAAAAACCAAAACCCCCCCC
>CAMZFJ010000319.1 GCA_947306025.1 uncultured Fibrobacter sp. | reverse complement strand
GATGATGGGCTTCGAAGATGGGGACTGTCAATTTCCTACCGCCTACTTCCTACTTTATAACATACATTCCGTTGCGCGGCTTGCCCTTGAGCCTGTTGCCGAGCAAATCGAAGTAGACCGGATTGCGTTTTAAACGCAAGTCCTTGCGGTTTTCGCGCACTCCGCGGTCAATGCTTACCGGAGGCGGTTCTACGTACTGATGGTCAGGATCGTCGACTACAATCTTGATATTTGCAATGCTCTTGCAGCCTGTTTCGTTTGTGTAGGTGACTTTGTAGTAACCGCTTTTGGTTCCGTCTAAATTCTTGAGCGTAATTTCGCGCGTTGTGGACTTGAATCCGTCCGGGCCTTCCCAGCTCCAAATCTTGCCGTCCCACGGATGCGGGCCTAATTGCACTGTTGCGCCCTTGGCAACTTTCAAGTCAGTTGTTTCGTTCCAGCTCCCATCGCCAACTTTCGCATAAGGAATAATCTTTGTTGCGCTGCACGGGCCCACAACTTTCTTTCCATCGCAGACGCCGATGGAATCGGGGAGGTCGATCACTTTTGCTTCAAAGTCCGGTGTGGGGAAGGCTTTCATGAGAGCCGCTGTTTCTTGCGCGGTAATCGGGAGAATCGTGCCGTGGCGCGGCGTAAATGCTCCGCTCGTTTTTGTATCTTGAACAAACTTAAACGTTTCGAGGTCCGTGCTGCTGGTGAACTGGTAATGGCCGTTCATGTAGCAGTCGTACATCAACACCCAGGAATTTTGGTTGATGAGCTTGAATACGCCTGCTCCTTCGACCGCTTCTGTTGTCTGCTGGAGCGCCTTGCTCTGCTTGACCCAGTTCGGTGCTTTCGTTCCTTTTGCCGATGTAAGCGACTGCGCTTGCACCTTGCAGATGCCGCCATCGCCTTCGTTCTTGTAGAATGCGTGGTAGTACTTATCTACAGGGTTGTAGACGATGTCCATGTCGATAGTCGATTTGCCGCGGTCAAAGAAATGAATCGGGTCGCCTTCGAGGTCGGTAAAGTCTTCGTTCGCGTAATTGAAAAACACTTGGTCGTAGGGGATAGTTCCATCGTCGGTCAAAAGCGAATAGTAAACGAGCGGTCGGCCTTTGCTCCCGTCCTTGTTCTCGTAGCTATCGTCCCAGATGGTTTCGGGGGCCCACACGCGGGTCACGTTTGCAAAGTTCTTGCCCTTGTATTTGTTCGGAAAATGCACTGTGGCGTGTTTCCAGTGGATGAGGTCGCGCGATTTCATGAGCACCATGCCGCGGTTGTTCGCCCAGCCTTCGGCGCTCTTCATGTCGGTGTGGACCATGTAGAACCAGCCATCTGGTGCACGCAGAACATGCGGGTCGCGGAGTCCTTTCTTGAGGCTCACGGTATCGGCGGCAATCACGCGTTTGCCGTTGTTCATGGCCGTGAAATTGTAACCGTCATTGCTCAAAGCGTAATAGATGTTCTCGTCATTATTCGCCGGGAAATACGCAAAGAGGTAGTTGGAATAAGGCTCGAAACCGTGGATAGAAACCTTGAATAGCTTTTCCTTCGTTCGGTTTTCCAAAGGATCTGTGATTGAGGCGGTAAGCTCCACGACCTTGTTTTCGCCCACGAAGCGCCCGTTAATGTGGCCGTCGTGCCCCAAGAATAGCGTGTCGCCGCTTTTCCATGTGACCGGGTACTTGCGGTCCGTCGTGACGGAAGTGGGGAGGACTAAATCCTCGTAAAGGTCGTTTATCGTGCCTTTGGGTTGAATACTGTCATAAGCGACCCAGAACGGATTGATGTCTACAATGTCCTGCGCTTGAGTCGTGCATGCCAACATTGCGCTTGCAATGAGTATATTTGTGTTCCAACCCATGTTTTTTTTCATGAAGAGCTCCGCTTTTATGGATTTAAATATACTTTTACTCGTGATAAAAGTCACAGTAGGGAATATTTAATCTTTTGAAAAATAATCCATGGGGAAAATTAGGGTATTTTTACCACTATGGTGTGATAAAAAGGGTTGTAATATTTGGTGTTTTAAACGTATATTATGGATATGGAACGAGAACGTTTGAAAATTTTAGTCGTTGATGACACTAAGACGAACATTGATGTATTAGAGGGGATCCTGTCTAATGATTATGACGTCTGTGTTGCGCTTGATGGAAAAAAGGCCGTAGAGCTCACGGAACGGATCAGACCCGATTTGATCTTGCTTGACGTGATGTTGCCAGACATGGATGGCTACGAGACCTTGAGGATTATGCGCGAGAAGAATATCTTGCAAGGTATTCCAGTTATATTCTTGACGGCAAAGGCCGATAGCAAGAGTGAACAGTTGGGACTGAATCTTGGTGCGGTGGACTACATCACCAAGCCGTTCAATCCTGCACTGGTGACGCTCCGTATCAAGAACCAGCTCCAGCTCAAGCAACAGCGCGATCACCTGCATGAACTTGTGGATGAAAAGACTGCCGACTTGCGCAGGACGCTCAAGGTCATGCTTACGAGTCTTGGTTCTTTGGCCGAATACCGTGACCCGGAGACCGGGGAACACATTAAGCGTACACAAATTATTGTGCAGCGCATTGCCGAAGAACTCTGCAAGAATCCGAAGTTTGCGAAAACGATTACATCGGAGTATGTTGAAAATCTAGCCACGGCGGCACCGCTCCACGATATAGGAAAGGTCGGTATTCACGATGGCATTTTGCGTAAGCCGGGATTGCTGACACCGGAAGAACGCAAGGTCATGATGAAGCATACGCTAATGGGTTATGATGTCTTGCGCGAAGTGACTAAGGAACTGCATGACAATCCGATGGTGCGAATGGCTGCCGAAATGGCGTTAGGCCACCACGAATACTGGAATGGTCAGGGCTATCCGAACCACAAGAAGGAAGACGATATTCCTATTGGTGCTCGAATCATGGCTGTTGCCGACGTTTATGACGCACTTGTATCGAAGCGCCCGTATAAGGAACCTTATCCGCATGACGTTGCTGTACAAGAAATCGTCAAGAGCCGCGGGACCCAGTTCGACCCGGATGTTGTCGATGCTTTCTTATCGATTGCAAACCAATTGCCTGAAATATACGAAGAGTTTAAAGATACTTCTTCGAGGGTTATAAGGTGTGACGTCGAGCCCGATAAATGAGAAAAAACGCCATCTCCATTGGCGTATTTCGCTTGTATACACCATACCGATGCTTGTTTGTACCATCGTTATGGTGTTTGTTTTTTCGAACTACCTAAAATCGACTCTAATTTCATCTTCGTATAGTTCGTCTGAATCCAAGTTTCAGGACAAAACGGTACAAGATCTTGAATTGTTTTTCAGTCAATTTGAAAAACTGTTCAAGCCGTTACCGCAAATTTTACAACATACAACAAAAGAAGCCGATATCAAGAAGGCTTTAAAAAAGCACAACACTTCGTCTCCTTACATTGTTGATACTTATTATGGCAACCAAAATGGCAAGTTTATTTCGGCTAGGGATTTTACGCTGGATGAAGGTAAAAAGGAATTCCGCATAAAGACTTGGTATTTGGAGGCTTCTAGGCGCAAGGGGCTTGCTATTACAGGCCCAGAAATAAATGATCATGCCAAAAAGCGTGTGCTTACTTATTC
>CAMZFJ010000318.1 GCA_947306025.1 uncultured Fibrobacter sp. | reverse complement strand
TGGGCACCGAAGCTCAGAACAAGAAATGCCTCGAAAACATCAAGGCATATCTCGGAAAGTAAATAGCTGAAATAAATCAGCCCAAACGTCATGTTGAGCGAAGCGAGACATCCAGTAAAGTCTTGACGAATTGAAACTGGGACCATCGCATTTTTCGCTCGGGATGACGTTATTTTTTTTAAATGAACAACTTCCGCAATAACAAATGGAATAACAAGCCGCAAGCCACGAAGGAAAAGCCCCATGGCGTTGCCCGTGTTATTTCCAAACGCGGATTTTGTAGCCGCAGCCAAGCAGAAAACTTGGTCCGCGAAGGCCGTGTTTCTTTGCGTGGTAAAATTGTGCGCGACCCGGATACTCCCGCCTACGAAAACGACAAGATTCTTGTGGACGGCAAGGCCGTTACCGCAAACGCGTTCGTTTACTTTATGATGAACAAGCCGCGTGGTTACGTGACCACAGCAAACGACGAGAAAGGGCGTGCGACCGTAATGGATTTATTCCGCGAGCGGTTCTGCAAGATGTTTCCAGGCAAGCCGATACCGCACATATCGCCCGTTGGCCGCCTCGATGCCGCCAGCGAAGGATTGTTGTTGTTTACAAACGACACTAAGTGGGCGGACATTGTATTAAGCGGCGCGGACCACACCAAAATTTACCGTGTGCAAGTAGCGGGCCACCCCACGGCCGAAGATCTTCGCAAAATGGAAGAAGGCTTCAACGTTCCACCACGCGTCTTTGGCGAAAAAGAAGAATTCATGCACGCCGTACGCGCCGTTTTTCACCGCGAAAGCGATAAAACATGTTGGCTCGAAATTACTTTGGACGAAGGCAAGAACCGCGAAATCCGCCGTATGCTAGCGCACCTCGGTTATGAAGTTTTACGCCTAGTACGTATAAAGTTTTGCAACTATAAACTTGACGATTTAAAGCAAGGTGAAATCAAAGAAATACACCTTAAATAACAATCTAAGAATGGCTTTCCATTTTCAAAACTGCATTTGAAAAAGATAGTCAAAAACATTTTTACTATAAAATAAATTTATTAGCAGTTATAAAAATTTAAAATACAACTCACACAACAGCAACTACTTATAAATTAAATCTATAATTCACGATATTAATTAAGTATTGGACAAAGCTATAACGGCGTTCTATATTTTCGTCAAAAAAAAGCATGGAGGCATTTTGATGACGAAAATAACGAAGACTCCTTCTAAAAAGAAAGTTGAAGCAGCAAAAGTTTTTGATTCGAGCACCTGGAATTTTGGAACAAAGTGTTTACAAGCCGGTTGGAAGCCCAAAGTTGGCGAACCGCGCGTACTCCCCATTTTTCAATCTACAACCTACAAATACGAAGATGTTGACGAAGTCGAAAGACTTTTTGCGTTAAAGCAATCGGGCAACAAATACACACGCACCGGAAACCCGACCGTAGCCGCATTCGAAAGCAAGATTACGGAACTTGAAGGTGGCGTAGGCGCAGTCGCGACCGCATCTGGGCAATCCGCTGTTCTTTTAGCCATCTCAAACCTTGTGCAAGCAGGCGACCACATTGTTGCAAGCAAACACATTTACGGCGGCAGCTACACATTGCTTAGCGTTCGACTTGCAAAACTCGGCATCGAGACCACGTTCATCAATCCCGAAGATTCTATCACGGAGCTCCGTAAAGCATTCCGCCCGAACACAAAAGTTCTTTTCGGAGAAACCATCGGCAACCCCGCCTTGGGCGTTTTAGACTTCGATAAATTTGCGAAACTCGCTAAAGAATTTGACGTTCCCTTCCTTGTCGATAACACGCTCGCCACGCCATTCCTCGTAAAGCCCTTGCAGCACGGCGCAAACGTCGTCATCCATTCTGCAACAAAATACATCGACGGTCATGCGATTGCTCTTGGCGGTGTCGTCATTGACGGTGGCAACTACAACTGGGAAAACGGAAAATTTCCGGATCTCGTAGAACCCGATGCGCAATACGCCAACACCTCTTACACTCAAAAATTCGGCAAAGCCGCATTCATTGCCAAAGCAAGAGCCCAATACTTGCGCGATTTCGGTGCTTGTTTAAGCCCATTCAACGCATTCCTTTTGAACCTCGGGCTCGAAACGCTCCATTTACGAATGCCGCAGCACAGCAACAACGCATTGGCACTAGCAGAATATCTTTCCAAGAATCCAGCCGTCAATTGGGTCAACTATCCAGGACTCAAATCTAGCCCGAATTTCAAGCGCATCCGCAAATACTTCGATTACCAAGGCGGAAGCGGAGTGCTCACATTCGGCCTCAAGGGCGGCAAGGCCGCAATCCGTTCTTTCGTTAAGGCTTTGAAAGTTGCCGCCCTCGTGGTGCATGTAGGCGACGCCCGCACAAGCGTTTTGCATCCGGCAACGAGCACGCATTCGCAGCTTTCTCCTAAAGACAGGCTCGCCGCAGGAATCCCGGACGATATGATTCGCGTTTCCGTCGGCATAGAAGACTCTCGCGACATCATCACCGACTTCGAACAAGCTATTAATGCAATCATAAAAGGCGGTAAATAATTGAGTATCATTGTTGATGTAAAAAAATACCTAGCCCTAGATAGCGCGCCCAAGCGCATCAAAGAATTTCTATCCATTGATGTTGCTGATCACGCTTATTTGCCGAAAGTCGAAGACATCAAAAGCGATTGGGTCGCCTATATTGCAGCCCCGGCATTCAAATTGATTCGCGAAAAAACAGGGCACGATATTGAAGCATTCGCCTCAATTGGCACCGGCTCCGGTATTGACGTATTGACAGGAATTGAGCTTCTAGGCGCAAAGCGAGTCGGTTTCACCGATTTGCAAAAGAGCGTTGTTACCACAGCCGCACAGAACGTCAGAAACAACATAAAAGATTTTAAATCCATTGAATTCGAATTCGGCGATGGAGATCTTTTGCAACCGATTCAACACGGCAAGCGAAAATACGATGTCATTTACGAAAACCTTCCCAATGTTCCGCTAGCAAGCAATACAAAGATCGAAGACAACAGAAACAGCGGACATTATCTCGAAAAAAGAGAAGAACCAATTCCGCAATTTGTACATGAGCAGATGCTTGATTTGCACTATCTCGCACTCAAGCAAGCCCGAGAATACCTGGCAGATAAGGGAGCCGTCTATTCAACGCTCGGGGGCCGCGTACCATTGAGCGCATTCATCAAGCTTGGTGAATTGTCTGGGCTCTCTTCCGAAATTTTCACATATTCATGGAAAGTTCAAGCCGAGCCCAAAGATGTTATTTCAGGATACGCCGCCCAAGAAGAAGCTGGGCTTGGACCATTCCACTTTTACCGAGCCAAAGATTTACAAAAAGCATTTGCCACTGTACCCATCCATGAATCCGGCAACCGAGCGTTTGAAATCGAAAAGAGCCTCGAACAATCAAAACTTACAGCCTCCGAAGCATACGAAGCATTCAAGCAAGGCGAAATCATAGGCCATACAGTCGCAGTTCTAAAGTCCAGCTTAATATAAGGCATTCATGAAAGACGTTATCTATAATTTAATTGAAGAATCACAAAAGTTTCTTTTCAAGCGCGCAAAAATAGACGATAAAATCGGCCTAGAAGCCGCCAAATTTGCCGTTCGCGACATTCC
>CAMZFJ010000317.1 GCA_947306025.1 uncultured Fibrobacter sp. | reverse complement strand
CATTCGCGTGAGCGGCGAAAGAATACTGTTCTTTATCCAAAGCGCATCGGGATCGTTCGGTGCATTTTCTAAGAATGATTCCGAAAGATGACGAACTAGCTTCCCCACTTCTTCATCTTTGTAAGCATCGCGAAGGAGCAAAAGTATTTTGAGTTTATCCCTCTTGAGTTTGGGGAGTTTCATTAGGACTTCATTATTCAATGAATAGTAAACGTTTTTCTCGCCGTAACTTTCAATAGCATTTCTAACATATAAATCCAAGCCGTCGCCTTCAGCAACGAGCGGTCTTTTATCAAAGCGAGTCGTATCAAAAACATTATGGTAGTAATCCAGGAGCATATCTAGCAACTTCCCATATTTTTTCGATTCGATGTAAATTACTTGTTTTTCTACGACTCTTGCAGGAATAACGCTGTGAGATTCCATCATCAATAGCTGATCCATATATTTTTCAACGAGAACATAGTCCTTGGATTTCAAGGCTTCAAGAACTTGCTCACGTGCAACATAAACCGGTTCCATTTCCGACGGAACATTCATCAAACTTTGTTCAAACTCATTTAAACTTTGAGAATTATTTTCGACAGGCTTATCCGTCATCAAGCTTTTTTCGAAATCGCTAAAGTCACTTTTCGAAACACTCTGAGACCAAGCCGTCAAAGCACACAGAATTACCAAAAGGCCAATTTTTCTCATTTATCAGCCTCACTGGGAAGATAGTAAAGGTCAACAAGGAACCAAACGCATGTATTAAAGGTACCACGATACGTTCCCATATTCTTAACAAACACAAAATTAGCGCCCAAGTCTCGCGCGGTATTTTGGAAATACGTCAAGCCCTCTTCTTCAGAACAGCCCTTCCCTTCAATCGAGCCATTTTGCATTGTCGTCACGAACTCCGCATTTTCAGGCACCAGCGGAACATAAGAAGCAAATAAAATCGTGACAGCAGCATCAGGAGAAAGAGGCTTACGCGGTTGTAATTTTTGAGCGCTAGCAGACGGACTTGTATTCGCACACCCCACCAAAATAACGAATAACGCTACAATAATTAGCTTGTATTTTTCCATCAATGCACATCCATTTTCGAAAATAAATTCAGCACCACGACCCCTGTTACAATCAGGAACAAGCCAATATAAGCTCCAATATCGGGCACCTGCTTAAACACTACTATACCAATTATAGTGATTAAGGCGACCCCAAGCGCAGACCAAGTCGCATAAGCAACAGCCACAGGAATCACCTTGAGGCATACGCTCAAGAAATAGAGCGAAGCCACATAGCAGATGAGCGAAGCTACGCTCGGAACAATTCGAGTAAATTGTTCCGACATTTTTAGCAGAGTCGTGCCTGCGGTTTCAAGTACAATTGCAAGTAGCAACATCAAGTAATACAACACAAGCACACTCCTTTTTTATTACCAGAAATAAACGCCAAGGCCAATTGCAAAAAATGCACCAAAGCCACTCCCCTGCGTCACCGGATACCCTTCTTCCAAATCCAATTGAGAAAGGCCAAATTTTCCGACAACAGAGAATGACGTAAACTTCGAATTCGAACCAAACAAATACGCAGTTCCAAACTTATAGTCTACATTCACGCCCAGCGTAAAGGCTGTACTCCTATCAGGACTTTCGTAGCTTTCTCCTGCCGGGTATCCGTAATAAGTGGAATGGTCATAATCATCATGTGTAGAATCATAGAATGGATTTGTTGTAGAACCGTTAAAAATGCAACCGCTAAAGCCCACATACGGACGAATTTTCAAATTGCGGCTATCGTACACCACATAGCCAAAGGAAAATCCCAAATTCATAACGCCCTTAAGCGCAGAATTAATGAGTTCACCTGAAATCGAGAATCGCTTTATCTGCAAATAAATTTCTGCATTGATAGGATAGCTTTCAGGTTTGACCATGTCTTCGCGATAATAGCCATCGTAGCCAAAGCCACCACCCAAGAAATAAACATTGACACCAAAGCCACCGGTATATAATTTATTCTCAATTTTCGTTTCTTTATTTTCCGTGCGGTCTTTTTCAAACTGTTTCTTAAAGTTCGCACGATTCAAAGGTTCAAGAATACTTTTCTGCACCCATTCAGCATCTGGGTGGGCCGCATCTTTTTGTACAAACTCATACGCAAAATATTTTGTTTCGTCCAAAGCTTTACGATTCCAATATGTCAAAGGCAAATGCAGAAGCAACATCATTTCACGCATTTCGGAATCGTCTAAATCAGAATTAGCTATATCCTTTACCATTTCCCCATAAAGCGTTTGCGAAGCCACCTTGTTGATGTACTTCTTCGTTTGCGCCATCAAGGAATCATTTCCCGCATACACAACATCTTGGAAATTCAAAGGATCATACGCATTCTTGAAAGTCTTTATCAACAACTGGAGCATGGCTCGATACATTTTCAATTCATGGTAAATGCCAAACTTTTCGGCATCATGAATTCCACGCACTGAATTTGGCGGCAGGCCATCGAGTTCAGCAATCTTTTGAGAAACCTCCGCTGTATCACCACGACGATAAGCATCAAGCAATTCATCGCGTATTTTAATAACAGACTCCAATCCAGATGAATCTATATCCACCGGAGCCTGCTTAAAATCACCCAATTCAACTTTAAGCAAATCGGCTCTCGCTCTTTTGCACTGAACCGATTCAATAAGGCCACCCGAAAAACGGCTTGAAGGCACGAAAACGTCCTTAATATAAACCAAGTTTGCGCCAACAGAACGAGCCGCATTCTTCAGTTCATCTGCAGAATTTTCAACGCAATTTCCAGAACCGGAAGTTTCTACCGTTCCCAAATACGTATTCTCTTGAGGAATTACCGGAATTTCAGTCGCATTCACGACAAGCACAAAAGCATTTGAATCCAGCGGAGTCGGTTTCGCCGGAGCGTTCAAAAGCATATACGGAGCAGAACTGCAAGCGGCTAGCGCAAAAGCGCAAACGGCAAAAAACAAGTGGCAAAGAAACTTCATAGCTATTCATCCCTCAAAAAAATCCAAACATTATCCGCGCAAACGTACACTTTTTTTTTGAAAAAATGATCGTACGTAACAGCAAGCCCTTCCGCCGAAGCATCGCACTTAGGCAACTCTTTGACAGTTTCCCTCGATGACATTGTTTTGGGATATTTTCCAGATGGATTGATTCCATTGTCGGAATAGCAGCCTAACATCAAGGCGCAAGCAAGAAGGATAAAGTATTGTTTTCTCATAGCTAAACGTTATTGTAATTATTAATAACAATATAGTTCTTTTCGCACAACATCAAAAAAGAACCCGTTACCGGGTTCCTTTTTTAAAGTCTTAGGTTACAGGTTATAGGTTTTAGGATTAGAATCATGCGCTTCGCGCATCTTTAACGGGCGGCATCGCCGCGATTTTTACCTAATACCTAAACCCTAACACCTAACCCCTAATTAGCAGCCGAGCTTTTCGAAGAGGTAAGCTTCGAGATTGTCGATAGCGACGAGTTCCTGCTTCATGGAGTCGCGTTCGCGAACCGTCACGTAGCCGAGCTTTGCCGGATCGGATTCACCCTCGCCAACGGTGTCGAAGTCAACGGTCACGCAGAACGGCGTGCCGAGTTCGTCCTGACGGCGGT
>CAMZFJ010000316.1 GCA_947306025.1 uncultured Fibrobacter sp. | reverse complement strand
CTCTCGCTCACGCTCGCCGATTCCGGCGAATTCGGCCTTATCCGCCTGATTGTGAACGACTCCGAAAAAGCTGTTGCTGTGCTCGAAAAGTCCGGCCTCAGCGCAACAATCAGCGACGTTGTAGCTTGCCCTGTCGAAGACAGAGTGGGCGGCCTCGCCGACCTCTTGGACGTTCTTGGCGACTTGCAGATTGACTACATGTACGCATACCCGTCCGAATGCAAGGCTGCAACGAACATCATGATTCTTCGCTTTAGCGATACCGAAAAGGCGCTCAAGGTCTTGGAAGCAAAGAACTTCAAGACTCTCAGCACTCAAGAAATGCTCGGTTAATAGCGGCGGTGTCGCGGGTTGTGAGATTCGCGAACAAGCCTCATCGCAATTACGTCATACCGAGCGGCAGTTCGTCGAACAAAGCCGCAAAGTATCCAGTTAAATTTTTAGCTAAACGGATTAACCGTTTAGCTTTTTTCGTATAACGAAAATGCCCGGCAGAGCCGGGCACATCCTCACGTTAATTTCATGTATTCTCTCGCCTCATTCGAGGAGCGAGAAAGACCTATTGCATTATCTAAACACAGCGGTAATCGAGGTCACTTCGCCCGGGTTCACCTTGCGGGTCACATCGGTCACGCCATCGCTCCAGCCCGTGAACACTGCGCCAGATTTTGCCTGAGCCGTAAGCGTTACCGGCACGCCCGTGTAGAACGTCAATCTCATCGAAGACTGATCCAAAGCGAGGCCATCCACAAGAATTGTGCCCGATCCCTGCAAGGCAAGTGTCATTTCGACAGGCGAGCCCAGCGAGAAGAACGATACCATCTGCTCACGAACCGTAGCCTGGCGCGACTGTGCAAACGACTTAATCGTCTGCAAGTTATTGCTCATCGAAGAAGCGTTATAGTTCCAGAACTGCTGATCGCGAGTCATTTCGGATTCCACCTGAGACTGCAAATCGTTAATTCGCTTCAAAAGCCTGTCGGCAGAGAAGTTCATCGAAAGGAGCACGCTAAAGCGGTTGATAAACGCATTCTTGAAGTTTGCATTTTCAAGCAAGCGACTGATAAGAATTGTATGTTCCGAAATACCGCCATTTGCTGCAGCCATTTGCGGTTGCTGCCCGCCGAAGCCACCGCCCCAGTTGCCGCCGCCGAAGTCGCCACCCATACCAGGGAAATTCATGCCACCCATGCCCTGTGTACCGCTAGCGTTTGTCACGTAGCTAAACACGTTGCCATTCTGGGTATTGTAAGACACGCCAAAGCCAAAGTCCACATCGTACATGAACCATTTCCACTTGGTCTTCTGGCTTGCAACACGCCATTTCTTCAAGTTGTTATGCGGCCAGTCACTGTTATTCACAAACATTTCCGCCTGCATGTAATTCATGAAGTTGTCAACATCAATCTGGTCTGCAATTTTTTTATAGTTCGCATCAGAGGTCAAATTATTACTTTGTAACCAATCTATCATAGCCTTATAATCAGCGGCAGAACCGGCGGCAGCTTCATTGGTGCCGCTCGACGTGGTCGCGACAAGGTCTATATCGTTCGGGTCATAGCCGTACTTGGTTTCGTAATAATATTCATTGTTACGTTCGCGCAAGTCATGGATACCATAATACTTGCCATTGTAATACACGACAACATAACGGCCGCGCTGATAATCAACGCCGAGACCTTCCGTCATCGAAGTTCCCAAGCGGTCGCGCAAATAATCGTCACCGCTGTTGTTACCGAAGTTTCTGAACGAGAAAGCCTTGAACTTCTTGAGTTCCGGATAATCCGGGAACAAGGTGTATTTCAAGCGTTTGTCGCCATATTCTTCGCGCAAGGTAATTGCAAACGACTTCTTTTCTTTTGCACGGCTATACTGCCCTGTAATCTTGTAATCGCCCTTGATGCCAAACGCAGGCATTTTCGGCTTACCTGGTTCAAACATTTCGACATACACGGGGAGTTCACGGTTGCTCCAGAAGTTCGCACCCTTTTTCGGGTCCATCATTGCAGCGCCATTACCCGTCATGTAAAGGCCGGAATCAGGGCTGAACATCGAAAGCGGATCGGTCGTCACAAAGATTGCAGCGAGCGACGGTTGCTGTTCAAAAACATAAGTACGATTGATTTCTTCACTCGGGTAAGAGCCCGTAGCATAAGTACGGCAACGCAAAACGGTTGTGGCGTTAATCGTCAACGTTGTCTGTACCACCGGAGAATTTGCAGTCGGTTCAGCACCACCCTGTTCGCAACGCGTGCCCGTTGGGAACGTAGCCGTCACCGCAGAAGAATAGAATCCAGAAGGCGGAATATTCACTTCGGCCACTTGCACTTGTTCCGTAAAGACTTCGCCAAGCGTATTGCCATAAGGCGACGGAAGAGCAAAGCCCCACTTGCCAGCGCCATCACGAGACCAAGAAGCATTCGTCGGAACAGCACCAAAACGCACAGAATCGAGCATTGCATTTTCGGCATTTATAAAGTACAATGCACCGCCATCCTTATCGACCTTGAACGACGCATGCGGTTCGTGTCCGCGATTGCGAGCAATCACCGATGTAATCTGGATAGTCGTTGATTCGCTGCCCTGAGTTTCAGTAGCAAAAGTCATTGCCGTAATTTGATTGCGATTCAAATCCTTTGCATTGTCATCCAAACGAACGTAATACACCGACGACAAATCGCCCGTACCGCGAAGATTCTTGCCAGTCCAATTGCTAATGTTTTCGCCTTCCTTAAAGTTCACGCGAATCTTGTGATTCTTGGTAATGAACCCACGGACCACAATCTGATTAGCCTTGCTGAGTTTCGATGCGTTATTAGACTTGACCACAACGCGGGAATAAGAACCGCCCTGAGCCACCTTCATCACAGCACCGATTTGCTGAGCTCCGCCTTCGCTAAAGCAAAGAGAAGACTTGCCTTGAAGATTTTGAACATTGTTGCCAGTATTTCCACCAGCACCAGGATTACCACCCATGCCGGGCATGCCGCCGCCCCAATCGCCGCCCATTCCCGGGAAGTTGAAACCGCCAGCGCTACCGGCTGCAGATTCTGAACTACAATCGGAGCCCACCAAGTTGAGGGAATCAGAGGGCAAAACATAATCCGCATAGTCCTTGCCCGAAAGGAACACCACCATGAAACTCTTGGCCGGAACAGTTACGTTTCCAAAGACCCAACGACGCGGATTTGTCAAATCATCCGTAAGAGAAAAGCCCTTCAAACTTACAGGAGCATCTGACGAGTTGTAAAATTCAACCCATCCCGGATCGTTACCGTCATTGTCCTTGAAGTTTGCATTCGTTGGTGAAATTTCAGAGAAAAAGACTGGGCTGTTGCCCTGGAAATGAGGAATAACTTCTTGAACGCTAGAGCTCTGCGGGATAGCAAAAGAACTCGAAGAATTCACAGCAATAGGCGATGAATACGTCGGAGCAGTCTGGGATGAAGACGATACAGAAACGCCCGGAATTCCAGACGAAGACAGTCCCGGTAAAAAGCCGGACGAACTCGAAAGCCCTTCTTGATAACCACTATTAGCATCGGAACTGACTTCACCATAGCCAGGACCCATCGGGCTTAAATTCGATTCGTTCGAGTCTCCGCATGCGGAGAACATCAAACCAAAACCAATCCCACAAAGCGCTA
>CAMZFJ010000315.1 GCA_947306025.1 uncultured Fibrobacter sp. | reverse complement strand
CCCGCTGTCTTCTTGCGGCTTACGATTAGGACATCCCTGACCTGCTCGCAGTCCAGCTCGGCGAAATAATAATTCACATTAACACCTCCTTTGACATCCTCGTAAAGATGTCTTTTTTTATGCAACGACAACTAGGTTTTGTGGTAGAAGCGAGTCAGGGGATTTCCGTTTTTGTCATCAATCTCCTTCCGGCTGTGATGATTGCTTCTGCTCCGAGTTAACATCAGCATAATTCTTTTTAAATTCTTGTAATTCGCTAACCTGGGCAATTATATATTTCTGTAATTTGGCGTAATCAGCAATCGTGACACACTTTTTTTCTGCTTCTTTTAGACTGAGCATCGCAACAATGGAATCGAATGTGTCCAATCCTTTTTTCGTCCGGGCCTTGCTCCTGGCAGCTTTTAGTTTTTGAAAGAATGCTTGTTTTCGTGCAGTTTTGATTTTGATGTCATTATCCAGCTTTTCAATCTCTTTTTGTAATTTTTCGGCCTCGGCGGTCGCGCGGATTTCCTTGTCATCCATTTTTACCATCTCCTTGTGACTATTTATTAACTATGCTTAGCATAACACAGTTGTTCAGAATCATTGCATAAACAACTTGGGTTCACGAAGTTTTTGCCTCTGAAGCTCTGTGCGGACTATTTTTTTGCGCAACGATTTCCGAGAAGGCTGATATAATAGCCACATAAGTAACCATCCCGAACGAGCGAGAGCGAGAGAGGGCGCACTTACATGGCGAAATTTTCATTGCATTCAAATCCCGCCATGACGCGCGCTTTGGCCAAGGACCAAAGGGTAAGCCGCTCCATTCCGGGGAAGTGCGCTACGCTACTTCCTATATCCAGTCTTTCCTGACCAATAAAGAGGTAACATCATATGACCTGTCAACATTTAAACTTCAAGACAATATCAAAATCCGCAGGTGGAAGCATAACGGCTTCAGCTTCTTATAACCAGCGTCAAAAAATGTTTGATGTGGTAGAAAATTGCATGAAGTATCCACATACTTCGGCAAGTGACCATGTCCTAACAAAGATGCTTCTTCCTGATGGTGCGCCGGAGGAATACTCAAATACTGAAAGAATCTGGAACGACCTGAACATGATTGAAAAGGACCGTGTCGGCTATAAAATGACCCTTGCGTTCCAGCGAGAATTGACTTTCAGCCAAAATATGGAAGTTGTTAATAAATTCTTCAATGAGGAATTTGTAAGTAAAGGGCACCCGGTACAAATTTCCGTTCATCGTGGGAAAAATGGAAACACTCACGTTCACGCCATTACGTCTGATCGTCGGCTGGTCAATGGTACGTGGGAAAAAACAAAATCAGAGACAATATACTATAAGCGTGGCACAGTCAAGGAGATGGATCAGCGTGGTAAAGTCATCAATCCGGATGCCGTCATCCTTACACAAAACGATAAGATCCTCCAGCCAATACTAAAAAATAAAAAATTACAATACGACGAGAACGGCAACATTATTTTTAAGCGGGGATGGAAAGAACTGCAATATGATGTTACCGGCAAACCATTGCTGAATGATAAAGACGAACCGGTTTTAATGGACATTCGCGAACCGGAGTATATACCCGGCACCAACATACAACAAAATAACACGAAAGGAAAATATCTCGAGCCACGCTGGAAGCAAGGCAATCTTTCCAAAAGCAATATCCGGGAGATAGGCAATATTAACCGTCTCCGCCAAAGCGCAGAACGTCTATTCAACGAAGCATTTGAGAAATATAATATCCTGGACAATAACGGCCAACGCCTTAGAATCAGTTTTGCTTCTTATCGTGACCAAGATAAGGAACTGGCTGATCAACTGAAGCGGACTGCGACCGTACATGTCGGCTATTATAACGAAAAGAATAATCAGTACGCCAACGAACGGCTGCAATATAACGAATTCGCCCTAATCAGCAACGAGCTGGTTAAAGATCAAAAGACTTTAATAGCCAAAAAAGAAACCTTGGCGCAGGTGCAAAAGGCTCTCGCTGTAAATAAATCTACAACAAAACAACACTCTTCCGCCCAGCCTAAAAAACAACAAAAACCGGCTCCAGCTCCCAAAGTTCCAACTCCAAAATCTACATCCCCGGCTCCGACCGTCCGACCCAATGTTGCAGCCGCAGTCGCATCAAAAACATTATCGGTTGTTGATGGTATTGTCGGCCAAAAAGCCTCTGCTCCATCGGGAAAAATCCTCCGAAAAGATGACCGTCCGATGACGGCAGCTGATTGGATCATTCGGGAATATTTTGGTGATGGGACAGACGCAATCGACAATCTCCCCAATCGCAAGCCGAAGATTAATGCTGTAAGAGAATTGCAGAACATTCTGTCAACATTCCAGGATCATTCCCTCACTCGTTCGATGGAACCTGCGGCCCAATCTGCAGAACTGGTTACGGACAACATAACTATATCTTCAACCGATGATGCTCAGATTCACGAAGCGAAGATGCAGGCCCAAGCTCACGTTGCTGCCATGCGGCAAATCGACGATGACAGCGAAAAGAAGCTAAAAAAAGAAAAAGATCTTCAACTTATCAAAAAGAAACGTATCGAGATTACAACCGAGCTGCGGGCCCAAATTGGATTCTTCTGTTATGAGCAATATTTAATAGATCTTTCTACAAACACAAAAAACCTCGAAAACAAATACCCGGAACTTAAAAAATATCCGGAAACTTCTAATCCCCTCGAAAAATTCGCCTACTACTACGTTGACCAGCAAATGAATCTAGTGATCAGAGACGCAAAGAATATGGGATTCCCAGATCCGGATGGACTCATCCCGCAATACATGGAACTCCATAAGCGCGAACAAGAACTGTATCGCATCGTTCATCCGGACAGCCCGGCAAGCGGGCAGGTTGCACTCGCGCCCAAAAATAATAAAGAAGCAGAGCGTATCCGCAAAGCCCGACTTGAAGCTTCCCGCAAACGCAGGGAAAAGGAAGAAAAAAGAAAGCAAAATAAAGGACGACCTCGCACATAATCGGTTACTCAACTTGGCGTAATATCTCGTCATAACTTTCAATAACACTTAACTCATCTTCAGAATTGAGAAATTGATACCATTCGTCCGACATATCATTGCTACAAACAATTTGTCGTTCAAACTGTATTAACGTTCTGTTGCCTAGAGGCATAAGATAGCGAACCAGCCTAAGGTTTACAACATATTCGACACCTTCACAACTGTGCACAATTACAAAACACTTATTCATTTCGTTTCCTCTTTTCAATGAAGTTTTGAACACAACTATTGAACAATCCTCAAAGCAGATACTTCCGTTTCATACAAAGATTGTTCAAAAATGTTAGGTTATGGTCATTCTTTGGAAAGTTTTTGATTCCAAAGGAAACGTTGCAGCGTGCTTTTGCTGATTTGTGTCATCTGCTCAATTTCCTTGTATGAATGACCTTCCAACTTTAATCTGGAAGCCCATTTCAACTGCTCATTAGTGAATTTGCGTGGGCGACCTTCCTTGTAACCCGGCTTACTGCGAGCAACCTCTCGACCTATACGGGTTCTTTCCATAATGAGTTCCCGCTCAAATTCAGCAACAGCGAGCAGTGTCTGAAGAAAAAAACGCCCCATAGGAGAATCTTCCAAAAGACCGAGGTTAAGAACAT
>CAMZFJ010000314.1 GCA_947306025.1 uncultured Fibrobacter sp. | reverse complement strand
GACCTTTCCACCTACTTCCGCATCAACAACAAGGAAGCAGGCCAGTTCGAACGCACATTGATTATCGCTGATGACGACGCCAGCGTGAGCTACCTCGAAGGCTGCACCGCGCCGGAATTCTCAAGCAAGCAGTTGCACAGCGCTATCGTGGAACTTGTGGCCAAGGAAAACGCAAGCATCAAGTATTCTACCGTGCAGAACTGGTACGCAGGCGACCGCGAAACGGGAGCCGGCGGTGTCTATAACTTTGTTACAAAGCGCGGCAAGTGTGCCGGCAAGAACAGCCGCATCAGCTGGACGCAAGTCGAAACGGGTTCAGCCATCACGTGGAAGTACCCAAGCTGCATTTTGCAGGGAGACAACTCCGTCGGCGAATTCTACAGCGTGGCGCTAACGAACGGCCACATGCAGGCCGACACCGGCACAAAGATGATCCACATCGGCAAGAATACCAAGAGCACTATCATTTCGAAGGGCATCAGCGCCGACTACTCGAGCAATGCCTACCGTGGCGAAGTCAGCATCCGCAAATCCGCTACAGGCGCCCGCAACTACACCCAGTGCGACAGCATGCTCGTGGGCACCAAGAGTGCCGCCCACACGTTCCCCTATATCACCGTCGCGAACGCAAGCGCCCAGACCGAGCACGAAGCAACGACCAGCCGTATCAGTGAAGACCAGTTGTTCTACTTCGAAAGTCGCGGTATCAAACGCGAAGATGCCATACAAGCTATGGTGGGTGGATTCTGTAAAGACGTGTTTAAGGAACTGCCCGGCGAATTCGCCACCGAAGCCCGCCAACTGTTGACTTTAAAATTGGAACACAGTGTAGGCTAACGGTCATTAGCGACCATAGACCAAAAGCCCTAGATCGACGAAAATTTAAGGAAGCGCGTTGTCCAAGCCTGTACAACGCGCTTTTTTTTTGCATTTATTGGTTATTTTCAGCAAATCGGACCGGAACTTTCAGTTCCAGTTCAATTTTCAGTCCGAAATTCAACGTCCACGACCTTTTTAAAACTGTTGACTTTTTTCAAAAAAAAGGAAAGGGCCGGAAATTTTAGTTTCCGACCCTTATTGGTGTATATGGAGTACTTTATATATAGCATTTTTTACATAACAAAGTGTCAAGTAACCCCTTTTTTTAACAAAAAAATATTATCACATACAAACATTGTTCTTACATTCTTACAAACTTCTCAACAAATAAACAAAATATTAACCATATATAAAAATCCCCTACAAAAACTGTAGAGGAATTCGAAATAACAACAAAGTCTAATTTTTATGATACGGTCATGAATCAGACAAGTTAGCGTGCAACAATTTGTTTTTGGACTTGTTCGGAAAGTTCTGTACTGCCCATAACAGCAATGCACTTTAGAGCAAACTCTTCTGCCGTACCCGGGCCACGGCTCGTAATGATGTTTCCATCGACAACGACGCGTTCCTCGGTAAATTCACGGCAAACAAGCTCTGTTTCGCATCCAGGGTAGCAAGTTGCCTTGCGGTCCACGAGGATTCGAGCCTTACTCAAGACGGTCGGAGCGGCACAAATGGCAAGCACCCACTTATTATCGTCGTTCAAGCAGCAAATGGTATTTTCGACAGCGGCACTAGCCTTGAGGTTCTGCACGCCAATACCGCCTCCCGGTAAGAATACGGCATCGAAATCGGTCGGTTCAAGCTTACTCAAGGCCACATCGGACAGGATTTTAAGCCCATGAAGACCATCGACGACATCAGCTCCCGAAACCGAAGCAACAGTCACCTTGAATCCGGCACGACGCCACAAATCTACAGGAACCACGAATTCCGTTTCTTCAAAACCATCTGCGAGCAAAACAAGAATCTGCATAAAACCTCCGATAAGTTACTTAGTTATTATAGCTTTTTTTCGTTTTCATCTACAAACTTTCATAAAAAAAATATCATAAACACGCCGTCAAGCAGCCGTAAACGCCAACCACGGATGGGTAAAATCCCCAAATAGCGGATTAACCTATAGAGAATGGAGCATCGTCCGCAGTTTCATAAGAAAATTCTATATTTGCGGCATGAATTTTAAAGATAGAATCATCCGCGCGACAGGCAAAAAAACGCCTTTCCGCCTTATTGTGGTCGATTTAACAGAGACCATGAATGATATCGGTCGCCATCACGACGCCAAGGGTTTTGCACTCAAGCTGCTTGCCGAAAACTCCATTGCAAGTATTTTCCTTAGCGCAGGCCTCAAATTTGCAGGAACCGTTTCCTACGTTACCTCATTCGGCGGCGAAATCACAAAGATCCAAACCGATTCTACGCCGATGGGCCTTGTCCGCGCCATGATTCCGCAGGCAGAACTCCAAGCTATCGGAGCGAACGAACCCGCACTCGTCCCACAGCATATAAGTGTTGTCAAGTTAAACGAACTGGGCAAGCGAGTTCACGAAAGCATTATCGAAGCGCCCTCCGTTTCGACGGGTCAAAACCTCGCCACGTACCTGCTCCAGTCCGAACAGATCCGTTCTGCCGTGGGTATCGAAGCGCAGTTCAACAAGCAGGACCCGAGCAAGCTCGACTATGCCGCCGGTTTCTACATCGAAGCATTCCCGGACCTCGAAGACAAGGACATCAACCTGATCGAAGTCATCGTGCAGAATCTCCCGAAGTTCTGCGACATGTACAAGGCTGACAAGGGATTTGACCTCGACGAACTTTTGGACCAGCTCCGCGGTCCCTATGATATCGAAGTGGTGCGCGAAATCGATCCGAAGCCCTACTGCCCGTGCAGCAAGGACCGCATGCTCGCCACACTGGCAACGCTCCCGCTCCAGGATCTACAAGAGCTCAGCAGCGAGAACAAGGATTTGAACGTAGTCTGCGACTTCTGCCGTACAAACTACACGATTACACCCGCGGACTTGCAGGAACTTATAGACGAGAGAGGAAAGAAGTAGACAGTAAACAATAGGCAGCCCTTCGACAGGCTCAGGGACCTGACTAGGTTGGTGAGCTTGCCGAACCATGCCGCGATTATACAACTTCCTACTTCCTACCGACGACTTCCTACTAATCACTAACCCTTACCCCCTAAAACCTAACACCTAAAACTTATAACCGAAAATCATGTTTACTAAGCAATGTGTTGTCACTCTTGACCTGGAAGGCGTCCTTGCGCCAGAAATCTGGATTGCCGTCGCCGAAAAGACGGGCATCAAGGACCTCCGCCTCACCACTCGCGACATTCCCGACTACGATGTGCTCATGAAAGGCCGCATCAAGATTCTCGAACGCGAAAACATCAAGCTCTCTGACATCCAGAACGTTATCGCAAATCTCGGTCTCCTCGACGGCGCCCGCGACTTCATGGATACGCTCCGCGACGAAGCTCAGGTGATCATCCTCTCGGACACGTTCCAGGAATTTGCCTACCCCATCATGAAGAACCTCGGCTTCCCGACGATTTTCTGCCACAACCTCGTGGTCGAAAACGACATGATCAAGGGTTACCACTTGCGTATGAGCGACCAGAAGACGAAGGTCGTGAAGCACTTGCAGGAACTCAACTTCAAGGTGTTTGCCTCAGGTGACTCGTTCAACGACACGGGCATGCTCAAGCAGGCCGACATGGGCTGCTTCTTCTGCGCACCGAATTCCATCGTCGCCCAG
>CAMZFJ010000313.1 GCA_947306025.1 uncultured Fibrobacter sp. | reverse complement strand
ATTTTGTACCTAACAATGACACCACAAACAACTTCCTACCCTCTACTTCCTACAGCCTACTAACATGTTCTACAAATTCTTGAAATTCATATTCTTGTCAAGCCTCACTCTTATTTGGGGCGGATGTGAAAACAAGGATGATGCCGTAGCAGGTTATGGATGTTTTTCAACTCATTGCTATAATGCAACAGCAGTCACAAAGAATGGCAAAGAATTCGACATTATCGAATGCGACAACTACATGAGATATCTTCGGCATCCAAAAATTTATTATGAAGATGCAGATATTCGTAACGAGATTCCCCGCAATAATCTGAATATACAAGCTCCGTATCTTGCAGATTCTGAGTATGGAAACGGCTGTGGCATCGTGAACTGTAAATATATAGGGCCAGACATTTGCTATGAAGAAACCCTAACAGATTTGGCAACCAGAACCGAAAGAAAAGAAACCATTTGTCAACCAACCATCGAATGCCCGGAGAAAAAGTGATGTTCTACAAGCACTGGAAAAAAATTGCACTTGCGTTTGCAGCTTTCTTTTGGAATGGCTGTAACAATAATTCGTCATCAAGCGATGTGACAATAGCATGTTCCTTTAAGGGTGGGGCCTGTCCCGACTATGGGGTTGACTTCTATCATTGCGAAAATCCAGAAGATTACCTATCCCCCGACAAAGAAGAAAAATGCACATTCATCCCTCGTGACCCATGCGTTGATTATTACGAATGCGAAGATGGAACCTCTTGTAACAAAAATGAAGACGAAACCACGATGAGGTGCTTTGATGTGCAAGGCAACGAAATCACCGAAGACGAATTCAACACAAAATATTATATAGAGAATAGAGATTGAATTCACTAGACTCACATTTTTTATTTTAACTTTTAATTTATACCTAACCACTAACCACTGTTTACCTACCACTCTCTCATGAAAATCTCTCTTAAGAAAAAACTCGCTCTCGAAGCTTATCGCCTTTACCGCCACAACGAAATCAAGGCTCATCCGCTCACTTACTTTTTCTGGGAATGCACGCTCCGCTGCAACCTGCACTGTTTACACTGCGGTAGCGACTGCGTCAAGGACGCCATCCCCGACATGCCCCGCGAAGATTTTATGGCAGTGCTCGACAAGCTCGCTCCGCACATCGACCCAAAACACTTTATCGTGGTCATTACCGGCGGTGAACCACTGATGCGCCCGGACCTCGAAGAATGTGGCCAAGAAATCAAGAAACGCGGCTACCCCTGGGGCATGGTCACGAACGGACTTGCCATGACACCCGAACGCTTCGTGAAACTCTTGAACGCAGGCCTCCGCTCGCTCACGATCAGCCTTGACGGCCTCGAAGCGAACCACAACCATTTCCGTGGCGACCCGCATAGCTTTGAGCGAGCGCTGCGCGCCATTGACATGGCGGCCCACACCGAAGGCCTCACCTTCGACGTGATGACCTGCGTGAACCGCGAAAACTTGAAGGAACTCCCGAAGATTCTCGACCTGCTTTTGAAAATCGGCGTGAAGCGCTGGCGCATTGCGACCGTGTTCCCGAAGGGCCGCGCCAAGGACAATCCGCTGTTCCAGCTCACGAACCAGGAATTCCGCCAGGTGTTCGACTTTATCCGCGAAGTGAAAAAGCTGAACGTCATCAGCATCAACTACGGCTGCGAAGGATTCCTCGGCAGTTACGAAAAAGACGCCCGCAACTACCCATTCTTCTGCCGTGCCGGCGTGAACGTTTCTTCTGTGCTTTGCGACGGAAGCATCTCGGCTTGCCCGAGCCTCCGTGGCGACTACATCCAAGGCAACATCTATAAAGACGACCTGTGGGATGTATGGCAGAACCGCTACCAAGTCATGCGCGACCACAGTTGGGCTAAAATCGGCGACTGCAAGACGTGCAAATACTGGCGCTACTGCGAAGGCTCCAGCCTGCATCTCAGAGACGAGAAGACTAAAGAGTTGGCCTACTGCCACGTCAAACGTCTAGAAGCTGCGGGAGCATAAGGAGATTCCCACCCCAGAAAAAAGATGGATTAATGATAAAATTCATCCAAGAAACCTAGATAGCACAGTAAAACATTCCAGAGTTAGCACTAACAAAATTTTACAGAAAAAATAATTACATCTAAAAGAATTGCAAATTCGCTTGTATTTAAATATATTCTATGTAACATATTAGGGAGAAATACATAATGATGTATAAGCACTGGGAAAAAATTTTACTGGCTATGACTGGATTCTTCTGGGGAGCTTGTAACGCGGCTTCGGACAACACAACAACTACAGCAAAATCATCTAAAAAAGTTGTAGCCAAAGAAGTAAACAACATAAAGCCCATTATAAAAGACACCTTAAGAACCATACCAGACACTTCGAATCTCGTACAAGCGGTACCCATATATGGCATCAATCCTCCGCCAATTGAGCCAACTACAAAGGTTCCCTGCGCACAAAAAGCCGGCAACTTTATCGTAAAATGCCTTAACGATGTCATTTGCGTCGACGACAACGTTTATCCAGGCTGCGCCGAGAAGAAGCCTACAGTTGCTGCAAAATACGGAACAATAGCAACGACCAAGAAAAGATATACATGCGATAACGGGAAAACCTACACCGAAGCCGGATTTGCAAAGTACTTCACGATTGTAGATTTGCCCTCAAGGCAATAAAAAATCTTTTATAGTCATTTAAGTCAAATTATAGACTGCAGCATAAACAAATGTAGCAGCCTATACTTTTTTATTTTAAACCCCTATTATTATGAAACTCGGCCTTAAGAAAAAACTTGCACTCGAAGCATTCCGCCTTTACCGTCACAACGAAGTCAAAACACATCCGCTGACATATTTCTTTTGGGAATGTACGCTGCGTTGCAACTTACACTGCCTGCATTGCGGCAGTGACTGCGTCAAGGATGCTATCCCCGATATGCCCCGCGAAGATTTCATGGCGGTGCTCGACAAACTTGCTCCCCATATCGACCCCAATAACTTTACCGTCGTTATTACCGGTGGCGAACCGTTAATGCGAGCCGACCTCGAAGAATGCGGTCAAGAAATCAAAAAACGCGGTTACGCCTGGGGTATGGTCACAAACGGACTTGCCATGACTCCTGAACGCTACACCAAGCTTTTGAATGCAGGGCTCAAGACGTTGACCATCAGCCTTGACGGACTTGAAGAAAATCATAACCATTTCCGCGGGAACCCGCATAGCTTCGAACGCGCCATCAAAGCCATCAACATGGCCGCCCACACCGAAGATCTTACGTTCGACGTGATGACATGCGTAAACCGCAAAAACTTGAGCGAACTCCCCCGCATTCTGGATTTGCTCGTGAATCTCGGTGTCAAGCGCTGGCGCGTTTCAAACGTATTCCCGAAGGGCCGCGCCAAGGACAATCCGCTATTCCAGCTTACAAACGAAGAATTCCGACAGGTATTTGAGTTCATCCGTGAAGCAAAGGCTTTGAATGTCATCAATGTGAACTACGACTGCGAAGGCTTCCTCGGAGATTACGAGAAAGTCGTGCGCAACAGCCCGTTTTTCTGCTGGGCCGGCGTGAATATTTCATCAGTTCTTTGCGACGGGAGCATCTCGGCATGCCCGAGCCTCCGTGGCGACTATATCCAGGGAAACATCTACAAG
>CAMZFJ010000312.1 GCA_947306025.1 uncultured Fibrobacter sp. | reverse complement strand
GCAGCCACAAAACCAATCGTCAAAAATTTTTTCAAAGTCATAAAAATTCTCCAAGTAAGCGCAACAAATATAGACAAACAAACTCTCGGAACTTTTCCTAATTCAGGGAATCGTCGTCCATCGTAATGATTAGCACCCTTTCCCTCATTAAAAAGAGATAATTCTATATTTGGGCACGAAAAAAGTCTCAAAATGGAGTGAGAAATGTCTTTCGTTCAAGAACTGAAAAACAAAGTTTTAAATGAAGGTTATGAAACGACTCGCGAGGACGCCATCCAACTTTTAAGCGCTGACCTCGACGAACTCACTAAAGCCGCCGACGAAATTCGCGAAAAATTCCACGGCGATGATTTTGATTTTTGTTCCATCGTGAACGCCCGCAGTGGCCGTTGCTCCGAAAACTGCAAGTACTGCGCCCAAAGCAGCTACTACCACACCGGCGCCCCCGAATACAAGTTACTCAGCGCCGACGAGATTGTCGCCGACGCGAAGAAGAAAGAAGCAGCAGGTATTCCGCGTTACTCCATCGTGACATCGGGCCGTACGCTTTCGAACCGCGATGTAGAACAAATTAGCGAAGCACTCCGTCGCCTGAAAAAAGAGACGAAGCTTTCGATTTGCCTTTCGGCAGGCCTCTTGAACAAGGAACAGTTCGACAAGCTCAAGGAAGCAGGCCTCACCCGCTTCCACAACAACTTGGAAACATACCGCCGCCACTTCCCGGACGTTTGCACAACACACACTTACGACGACAAGATTGGAGCGCTCCAGAACGCTCTTGCCGCAGGTCTCGAAATTTGCAGCGGCGGCATCATGGGTCTTGGCGAGACGATGGAAGACCGCATTGACATGTGCTTGGATTTGCGCAAACTCGGCGTCAAGTCGACTCCGGTGAACGTGCTGAACGCGATTCCCGGAACCCCTTACGAGAATCTCCCAAAACTCACGAACGACGAATTCTGCCGCATCGTGGCGATTTACCGATTCATCAACCCGAAGGCATTCATCCGCCTCGCAGGTGGCCGTGGCGTTTTGGGCGATGACGGCAAGCGTGCATTCAAGAGCGGCGCAAACGCAGCCATCACGGACGATATGCTCACCACCGCAGGCGTGAACAGCTGCAAGGATTTCGAGCTTGTGAAAGGTCTCGGATTCAAGCCGCACGGATTTATCGAATAAATATCACACAATAAATAAGAATTACTGTTTTCAACACATATTTATGTAAATTTGACACGATGGATGTAAAAAGTCGTGTCTTTACAGGAATTCTCGTAATTTGCAGTTTGGTTCTTGCAAACTGCGCTTTTCCTGTACGCCCAGGATACGACCGAAAGAGCGGTTCTTACAAGCGCTACAGAGTCCCGAAAAAAGAAATCGTAGAAGCAGACACCACCACGGTAAACGCGCAAGAGGAATTGGTTCAAGAAGAAATTCTTGCAGCAGCCTCCAAAAACACAGGCAAGTTGCAGATGAACGCGGCCGATTCTACCGACATGTCCGTACAAGATTCTACAGTGAGCAACACGCCCCTACAAACAGGCAATGTGTCATCGCACGATTCCAGCTCTAATATCGCTAGCGCCAATAACGGAACCGTCTTGAAAAAACAAAAGCAAGACAGCACTCAAGTTCGAAACAGCGATACCACAAAAGTAGCTGCAAACGCAACCGCAAAAGCAACAGAAAAGAAGACAGAAAAAGCGGTCGTTCCAAAGACAACCAACACAGCGAAAAAGCAAACGAAAACCGCCGCAAAGCCGACGAATTTAGAGAAGTACGCGAAAGAATGGCTTGGCGCAAAATACGTTTACGGAGCAGCAAGCAAAAAAAAGACAGACTGTTCTGGCTACGTGATGCAAGTCTACAAAGGATTTTACGGGATTTCCCTCGATCACAACGCACAACGCATCTATGACGATGGTCGCGGCTACTCCATCAAACGCAAAAAATTACAGGAAGGTGATCTTGTATTTTTCGGGAACTTCTGGAAAATCAGTCATGTTGGAATTTATTTAAAAGGGAACCGATTTATTCACGCGAGCACAAGCAAAGGCGTGGTGATTACCTCCATGGACGATAACTATTGGTCATCCAAATACAAAGGCGCAAGACGGTTTAAATGAGGTTCGGCCTAGAGGTTTGAGGCACGAGGTCGCTTCGCTCTGAGATTCATAGTTGTTAGTCATTGGTCAATGGTTATTGGTCATTAGTTCTTAGTCAATAGTTATTGGCTATTATATATTCCAAAAGATCTGAGAGAATCGTCATGCTGAGCCAGAACGGCGAAGCATCCAGTAAAATCTTGAAAAATGACAGGATCATTCGTCCCTCAGGAAGACGTATTCCTAACCATCAATCACCAACCACTAATCACTAATCACTTTTTACTTTTTATATTTCGCACTATGAAGAAAATCGCATTTCAAGGCCGCCGCGGGGCCTACAGCGAAAGTGCCGCGTACCATCTTTTTGGAAACGATATCGAAGTCGTGCCGATGGACACGTTC
Source organism: uncultured Fibrobacter sp. (assembly GCA_947306025.1). Next base: position 1,167 of record CAMZFJ010000312.1, on the reverse strand, counting down.
GAACAGATTTTCCAAGGCATCGAGACTGGTGTTGTGGATGGCGGTGCAATCCCTATCGAGAATTCTACGGCAGGTTCCATTTACGACAACTACGACTTGCTTTACAAATGGCGCCACCCGATTGTAGCCGAAGTCAAGTTGCAGATTGAGCACACGCTTTGCGCCTTGCCCGGCACAAAAATCGAAGACCTTACCGAAGTGTTGAGCCACCCGCAGGGCCTTGCACAATGCAGCCGCTTTTTCGGACAGCACCCGAACATCAAAAGCACGGCATTCTACGATACCGCAGGCAGCGCCGAAGAAATAGCCAAGCGCGGCGACAAGCACATTGGCGCAATCGCAAGCGCTTATGCCGCCAAGTTCTATGGCCTTGACATTCTCAAGCAAGGGCTCGAAAACTTGCCGGGCGTGAACTTCACGCGTTTTTACGCCATCCAGAAAGCTGCAATTGAACTGCCGGAATTTTCGAAATCAAGCGACACTCCCGCCATCAAGACAACTCTCTTGTTCATGTTGAGCGATTCAGGAAAATCTGGTGCCTTGTACGAAGCTCTCGGTTGCTTTGCCAAGCGCAACTTGAACCTCACACGCATTGAAAGCCGCCCGCATCCGGACCGTCCGTGGGAATACATTTTCCACCTTTCGTTCGAAGGGAACCCGAAAGACCCGAATGTGGTCGAGGCCCTCAAGGAACTGCAGCAATACACGGACTTTATCTACAGACTCGGAAGCTTCCGCGAAGGGAAAACGGAAAAGCTGAGTTATTAAGCTAAGCTATGGGGACGCGCTAAAGCGCTTTCAGCACGCTACGCTTTGAGTTATGAGCTAAAACACAAAGTCATTGCTCAGAGCAAAGCGACCCCAAAGCTCGCTCTGCGAGCGACCTCATACCCCACACCCCAAAGGAATTATTATGTCCTACACACGTACTGATAGAAAACCTGAAGAATATCGCAATCTCAAGATGACCACGGGCTTTATTTCAAGCGCCGACGGTTCCGTGCTCATTGAAATGGGACGCACCCGCGTCATCTGCAACGCAACGCTCCTCCCGAAAGTTCCGGACTGGCTTGCCGGTCGTGGCACGGGCTGGATTACGGCTGAATACAGCTTGCTCCCGCAGAGCACGGGCAAGCGCGTGGAACGCGAGCGCAAGGGCGCGAGCGG
>CAMZFJ010000311.1 GCA_947306025.1 uncultured Fibrobacter sp. | reverse complement strand
TCTTCCAAAAGTTCGCGCTGACGGATCGGGTCGTTAAGTTCGGTGTAAGCGTTACCGAGTTCCCAGCCGTTTGCATACGGTTCGAACTGTTCGATAAGGCCTTCAATCGTACGATGCTTCTTGCAAAGCGGAGTGCTTTCGGTCGGCATGTCCTTGATGAACGTCGGCTGGATGAGCTTGTCTTCGACAGTGAGTTCGAAGAGTTCGAGGATGCCACGGCCGCGAGAGAATTCGCCGTCGAGGTGGCCGCCGAGTTCTTCCATCTTGGCCTTGATTTCGTCGTCGCTCATGTCATTGACCTTCAGGCCGCCGAACTTTTCGATAGCTTCGATCATGCTGTAGCGCGGCCACGGGGCCTTGAAGTCGATTTCCTTGCCCTGGTATTCAATCTTGGTGGTGCCGTTTGCAGCAATGCAAGCGCGTTCGTAAATGTTTTCGAAGTGCACCATCATGTCGTTGTAGTCGGCATAGGCTTCGTAGAATTCGAGACCGGTGAATTCCGGGCTATGCGTGCGGTCCATGCCTTCGTTACGGAAGTTCTTCGAGAATTCAAAGACCTTTTCCATGCCGCCCACGATGCAGCGCTTGAGGTAAAGTTCCGGAGCGACGCGCAAGTAGAGCGTCATGTCGCAAGCGTTGTGGTGCGTGGTGAACGGACGGGCGTTTGCACCACCGTAAATCGGCTGGAGCGTCGGGGTTTCGACTTCGATGAATCCCTTTTCAATCAGGTATTCACGGATAGCCTGCATAATCTTGGAACGCTTGATGAAGACTTCCTTCACGTCGTCGTTCAAGGCCATGTCGATATAGCGCTGGCGGTAACGGGTATCCACGTCGGCAAATTCGTTGAACACGACCTTGTTGCCGTTTTCGTCAATCTTTTCCTTAGCGACCGGGAGCGGGCGCACAGCCTTCGAAAGCATCGTGACCTTTTCGGCACGCACGGAGTATTCACCGCTCTGCGTTTCGAACATCGTACCGTTCACGCCGATGAAGTCACCGAGGTCGGTCATCTTCACGATTTCGTAATTTTCTTCACCCACTTCGTCACGGGCAACCACAACCTGAAAGCGACCATAGCGGTCCTTCAGGTGCATAAAGCACATCTTGCCCTTGCGATTAAAGCGAACCACACGACCGGCAAAAGCGACCGGGGTTTTGTTCACCATCAGGGCATCCTTATTTTCCTTCAAAACCTTGGAATCATGGGTTCTGTTAAACTTGTGAGGATAAGCCTCTACACCCATTTCCTTGAACTTGTCGAGCTTTGCCAAGCGAGCCTGCACTTGGTCATTCATATCTTGCATTGCCATATTGTATTACCTCGTGAATATATCACGTCTTAAATTTGAACGGCTACAATTTAGAAATTTAGACGCGAGACGAGAGACGCGAGACGAGAGAATGCGCCCCTTACTTCCGCTTATTAGTCATTAAAATCTTATAAGCATCGCCGTCTTTCACAGAGCGCACGTAATACACCTGCTTTTCGTTATTCTTGCCTGTTATTTCTACAGGGCATACGCCCTCCCCTACAACCAGAACTTTACCGACTTGACCGTCTTTCTTTTTTATAAAATCACATTTGATATCGAAATCTTGAGGCTGGTCATTGACGTGATTCAATATTTCGCAATTTGAATTGGAGCAATCACCGAGAGTGAAGAAATCTTTCCTAAAAAAGTTTCTTTTATATAAAGTTTGACTTTGCTGTGCTTGATAATACAGCTGTTCTTTTTCTACTTCATTTGCGAATATGAAAACTTGGTTCTGGATAGGTGTAAGCATAAGCTGTAGTTAAGGTTCCATTAGTCAGTCCACATGTGCCATTCATATGATGTCCATAGCAATACGAACATCCATTTTCATCAGTCCAATGCGGCTTTTCAGAAAACGCACTTATCGCCAAAAACAAAATCAAAGGAACTATAGCTTTCATAAGTATAACATACAAAAAAGTCGCTTTAAAAGCGACTTTTCAAAAGGCGATGCCCTACAATTCATTTTTTTACGGAATCACCAGAATCTATTTCGCGTAAATCATGCCAGTTCGTGCAGGCATACTCCACAAAAGCATAATCTCCATTTTTCTTTTCAATTAAGGGAATAAGGAATCGAGCCGCCAAACTTTTTTCTTTCCTCTTGACACCAGTCGTAAAAAGTTCTCGAGTGTCCCACAAATCAGCAAGCGCCACGACGTCCCGTTTTCCATTCAAAGATTTTACAGGAACGACATCTGCAGAATCAATTATCTTTTTTTCATCTGGATTTTCGTACGAAATATGATACGTAAGAATCGCATACTCCGATTTAAACTGGACGATGCCTTCATAATCAACAGCTTTCTGTATAGGGAATAGAACATCTGCACCGCTGTTACTTACTTTATCATTAAAAGAGAACAAAAACTTTTCAGGGACGTTCTTTTGGTCAAAAACAATTTCCACATTAAGCATTTCCTGGCACTTTAAGTCTTTAGCCTGCAAACTAACAAAACAGGCTAAAAGCAAAAGAACGTATTTCATATTTCTCCTTTTTTATTCCGATATTATAAGCGCTAATAATATAAAATTTTACCCTCGACAAAAAAAGCCGCCCGTAATGAGGCGACTTTGACAACCTAGAACGAATGCAAAGCTGAATCGATTCGCGGAGTAATCATGACACCCCCGCCGTTATGGAGATGATCCCAATCAAAGGCAAGGGAATCTGGATAATCGTGGTTTCCCATCTTATTTTCATCCAAAAGCCTAAAATTGGGATATTGCTCAGACAAAGCGTTAATCTCGGCAATTAAGCGAGGCGCGTCGGATCTGCGAATGCCGTACCGACCAAAAGATCCCGTTTTTTTGTAAAGAGGACTCTGCGGGAAAATAACACCCAAAACCTTGACATCATTTTCGCGAGCAATCTTGATCATAGCGACAAGGTTATCAAAATTTGCATAGTAATCTTCTGACATAAGGTCCATCCAATTGCTATCAAGTTCAAACATCGGCTTAGCACCCCATCCCGTTCCCATATATGGCGTAATCTGCATTCCTCGATTATAAGTGTATTCCTCAATCGCTTTGGGCGGATTATAGCTTATTTCGTTATACTCTCGCATTCCCACCGGATACCCAGATTTCCAGAAATCATGATTCTTATCATAGACGTACCCCGGATAGCGCAAGCACTCTTCGGCAAAGAAATTGTATTCAATAGTTCTCTCCGAACGATACCAGCGGTCTAAATCCAAACCCACTACAATCGCCTTCAGTTTACGAGCATGAAGAACAACATAATTTTCAAACAAGTACCGCGATTCATACATAATATTCGGGATATTCGACATATTGATTGCAAAAATATCCGGTCCAAACAAAGTTGCATTAACCCCAGAAGAAGGTCTAGACGAACCGAAAATTACAACGTTGATTGAATCAAGGTACTTCCAGAACAAGTACATTTTTTCACGGAAAACTACAGTCTTGACACTCGAGTTTTCAAGCAAATAAACAGCAGCACTATCCGGATCCAGCTTAGATTCAATTTCACTCGGAATCACATAACGCGTTTCGCTCACATGCATATCAGGATGCCACAAATCATCACCAGAAACAAGATCCAAAATTTCAGACGTTTCCATATCAACTAGAACAATCTTTTCGTGAGCACCCACAAGATTCACAAGAGTCGCAACGGCCAAGTTGTTCGTCACCCATTCCGTGTGA
>CAMZFJ010000310.1 GCA_947306025.1 uncultured Fibrobacter sp. | reverse complement strand
AAGCTGTGCCGGATAATGGTCGGCACGTTCTAAAAGACCCACGCGCTTCAAGAGCTCTTTTGCACGGACTTCGGCATCGGCTTTCGAAAGGCGTCCAAGCTTTACCGGTGCAAACATGATGTTCTTGAGCGCAGTCATGTTCTTGAACAGGTTGAACTGCTGGAACACCATGCCAATGCGTTCGCGAATTTCAGGTTTCGAAACGTTCTTGGCCAAAATGCTCTTTCCATCCAAGAGAATGTCGCCACTTGTCGGATGTTCTAGCAAATTCAACTGACGCAAGAATGTGGACTTGCCACAACCCGAAGGGCCGATAATGGCAACAACATCACCGCGGTGGATGTCAAGAGAAATTCCCTTGAGGATTTGCTTGTCTCCGTAAGATTTGCAAAGGTCCTTGACCTGGATTAAAGTTTCAGCACTAGCGTTCATTTTTCTTCAACCTCTTTTCAAGTTTTGCTACGCAAGCCGAGAGCCCGGCGACAATGATAAAGTAAATAGCAGCCACAGCAAGGAGCGGGAGCATGGCTTCGTAAGTCATACTGCGGATGATGTCGCCACCGCGAGTGAGGTCGGTCAGGCCGATGTAACCGCAAATGGACGTTTCCTTGATGAGCGAGATAAATTCGTTCGTGAGCGCCGGGAGAGAATTCTTGAAAGCCTGCGGATAGACAATGTGGTAAAGCACCGTGCGGAACTTTAGCCCAAGACTGCGGCCCGCTTCAATCTGTCCTGGATCCACGCCCTTGATACCGCTGCGGATGATTTCAGAAACGTAAGCGCCAGAGTTCACGCCAAACGCGACAATCGCCACGAGAATCTTATTGACGTTCACGGACGAGAAGACGATGTAATAGATGATGAGCAACTGGATCATCATCGGCGTTCCGCGAATCACAGCGAGGTACGCTTTTGCAAATCAGTTTAGCACTTTCCAGTGACCGTTAAATTCGTTGTTCGTGCGAATCTGCGCAATCACAAAGCCAATCATAATGCCAAGGAGTGCTGCAAAGAACGATATGACAAGCGTATTGCGAAGACCTTCGACAATAAACTTCCAACGAGAATCCTTCACGAAATTCTTATAAAGATGGTCGCCAAAACTTTCTTGGCTCTCAACAGCTTCGTCGCCACGAACAATCACCACAATTTTCGAAAGCGTGTAAGGTGTTGTAAAATTGATGGACTTTTTGCGTTCTTCCGTAACGGTAAAACCAGCGAAGCCCACATCCGCCTTGCCCGAAGCCACCGCATTGATAATCGCATCGAATTCGATGTCCTGAACTTCGACAGTGCGGCCCAAATAATCCGCGATGTAGTTCACGGTTTCGATATCAAAACCCACCACCTTCGCCTTTTCGTAATATTCATACGGCGGGAACTGCGCGTTGGTCGAAAGCACTAGCTTCGGACCTTCAGTCACTTTTTTAGTGTAATGATAATTGCCGGTACGATTAATGTACGTATTGAAAAGGGAATCGTAAACGCCATCCTTTTTCATTTGAGCAAGCGCTTGGTTTACGGAATCGAGCAGCGCTTCATTGCCCTTTGCGACAACGCCCGCATACATCTCTTCGACAAAAACTTCTTCGAGAATGCGAAGCGATGGATTCTGGAGCACGAACGCCTTAGCCGGCTGATCGTCACTCATGACCGCATCGATCTTTCCTTGCATCAAGGCCTGCACGGCATCAGCAAGTTTCGTGTAGCGTTCCACATCTATTTTCGCCGTGTCGCCACCAAAATCAGACGCATAAATATCGGCTGTGTTGCCAATCTGCACGCCCACTTTTTTATGGCCGAGATCGCTAATGGAATGGACCTTATTGGGGATGACCGCCTGCTTGTTATCGCAAGAGGTCAAGACCAGCGAATAAAACGCAATGAGGACTGGGAGTAGGAACTTTCGTGTCATTTTTTAACCTTATTTTTAAAGTTAGTTAAAAGCCGAAAGTTTGGGAACCCTTGTGAGTATTATTTAATAAATGAGCCTCATTTCGTCAACGATAAGGGTCGCGCCCTTAGAGCCCTTGTAATGGTTTCCATCGGCACTCGAAGCAAATACCACACGAATGTGTGTCACCGGTTCGTCTCCAGCGCCCTGCACTAAGCCGTTGTTAATCGCAGACTTATTCGAGGAGGCAAGTTTTGTATTGAACGTCGATGAAATCTCAATTGGAGAACCCGAAAGCGGTTCGCCATACTTGAGCTTGAGACGGAGCGTGCGCATACCGTTTTCGTCCATTTCCGAAACGCTCACCACATCTGGATTTTTGCGGCCGGAGTTGTCTGCCTTTGTGGAGCGAAACCACGCCGAGGCCACCAGCTTGTTCACGTCGCTGGACTTGCGGTTCACATTCTTGTTACCGGTGCGATTTTCAAGCAGAATATAGATGTCGCAGCTGTCACCCTTGCCTTCGTAGCTAAACTTGACTTCCATAAATTCCGGACGCGCAGCAAAGGGTTTGCCAAAATCCAGAAGTTCATTGCCATCGGGCCAGGTCGAAGAACTGGCCATCGAAAGCGTGCCTACGCCATTGGGATTAAAATCAGCCGTATAAAGGCTACCACTCGCTGTTTTAGTAAGAGCGGAGCCAGTCTTAATGATTGCACCAATCATAGAACCCGAAGTTTTCTTTTCGGTGGTTATCAAAATCGTATTGGCGTTGCCCCAAATAGAATCCGGCGTCACGTCATCACCCTTCCAAGAATTAAAATTCGAACCCGGCAGTTGATAACCCGCCTTGACGGTGTACGTTTCGCTTTCGCCTTCGGCATTCTCGACCGTCACCGAAATGCCCGAGCCAAAATCGTAAGGCTTGCCCACTTCAACATTTGCAGTAGCACCATCCGAAAGTTCTAATGCAGAAAGTTCAAGAGAAGTCAAGTCCGTGCGGAAATCAAGATCGTCAACGTGAATAGACTTGCTTTCTTCATCGACAACGGCGGCCCGGCCTGCAATAGAAAGCGCAAGGATTTTTGGGGGTTGAGAAGACTTTGCAGCAGAAGAGCTTGACGCAACAGAAGCCGCAGAACTGCTGGATTCATTTTTTGCAGAACTGCTAGATTCGCCGGGCTTGCCTGAATCGCTGGATGCCGCAGAACTTGATGAAGCAAGAACCGCCGTGGAACAGCTTGAGGAGACCGCAGACTTTGCAGAACTACAAGATGCCGCGGAACTATTTGAAGACGCTGCAGACTTTGCCGAGCTTGAGGACTTAGCAGTATTGCTGGATTTTGGCGCAGAAGAACTACTCTTCGGTTTCACTTCAGGGATATTAAAGTTCAACTGCCAAATAGACTTTTTACCGCTTTCCGAAACTACAACAACATAAATTACATGCTCCGAAGGCATTGCCATTTTATTGCCGGCCTTAATTACATTTTCAGATACAGAAACTTTATCTGCAAGCAAATCCAACTTTACCGAATCCGTCGGAAATTCTTCAACTGTTCCTTTGACCAAATGGAGCGTGGCAAAATGACTCATGTCAATGGCATCGACCGTCACAGAATCCCAAGTTTCAAGTGATTCCGGCGGAGCCACCAAATCAAATTCCATTCGATGATTATCTGGATAAACCGCAGGCGAAGATTCTTGTTCCGCAAGCGTAATTTCGCTCAGCACGCGATAATCCGATTTGCCAAAAGTATCGTAATCTGCAGAGCAACCGTTCAAAAAGGCCAACGAAAAAATTCCAAAGAACAATAGCAAGGCGCATGCGCAAC
>CAMZFJ010000309.1 GCA_947306025.1 uncultured Fibrobacter sp. | reverse complement strand
CTGAGCATGGCGCACCCAGACGATCGTGAAAGGCTTATCGGGTTTGCTTCAAGAGATGTGGTGGCTGCTCAGCTTATGCACCAGAAGCGCCTTACGATTGTGTTTAGGCATCTCTATGGTTCTGAATACAAGTACACGCGCTTGGTGTTTGCTAAGGCGGAACCGATTGATGAACCTCCGAAGCTTATCGCTGTTGGTTTTGTCGAGGTGGATGCTCAGTATCGTGCCGAAACGGAACATCAGGAAAATATTGACCGAATCATGAGTCTTTCGGACCAGTTCGAAATTGTATTCGATGTCAATATCGATACGGGATTGTTCAGTGTCTCGTTGAATGGCGGTAAGTTTAACGATGTTGTCGATAAAATTACTGGTGACGGATTGGACTTCTTTAAGAATCGTGTAGATGATATTCGAAAAGTGGTCTATCAGGACGATCAAGAAGCGATTTTGCAGATGCTGAACCGTGATGTCGTTATCGCTCGCTTGCAACACGAAAATTCGTTCTTCCATGATTATCGAAGGGTGACAAAGGAAGGGCTCAAGTGGTATCGCATGAAGGTGACCAAGATGGGCGACTGGTCCAAGTCCCATCGCGTGCTTGTTGGGCTGTTCAACAATGATGCCGTTTATCGCAAGGAAATGGCTCAGCAGGAAGCTTTGGAACAGGCGCTTGAAATGGCGAAGTCTGCATCTCGTGCAAAGACGATGTTCCTCAACAATATGAGCCATGATATCCGTACGCCGATGAACGCTATTATCGGCTATACGGAACTGGCGACAATGCATATTGGCAACAAGGATTTGGTCAAGAATTTCCTTGGAAAAATCGAGCTTTCATCGAACCACTTGCTCTCGCTGATTAATGATGTGCTTGACATGAGCCGTATTGAATCGGGTAAGCTGAATTTGAATGAAAAGTCGGAGCATATTCCCGAAATTATCCATACGCTCAAGGACATTGTGCAGGCGGATATCAATGCGAAGAATTTGCAGTTCTATGCCAATAGCGTTGGTATTCATAATGAATATGTTGTCTGTGATAGACTCCGTTTGAATCAGGTTCTTTTGAATGTGATTTCGAACGCCATCAAGTACACGCCGACCGGAGGCTCTATCTGGTTCACGGTAGAACAGAAGGTTTGCGAAGAATCGGGTGTTGGCGCCTATGAGTTCAGGATTAGGGACTCGGGCATCGGCATGAGCGAAGACTTCTTGCCCAAGATTTTCGATGCGTTTACGAGAGTGAATTCGTCTACCGTTTCTGGAATTCAGGGAACGGGACTTGGCATGGCGATTACGAAGAATATCGTCGATATGATGGGCGGCACCATCGATATTAAAAGCAAGGTGGACGAAGGTACAGATGTTGTCTTGAACTTTAAGTTCAAGTTGGCCGATACAACGCTGGAACTGACTCACGTGAAGGAACTGGAAGGCAAGAAACTTTTGGTTGTTGATGATGACGCCGACAGCATAAAGAGCGTTCCGCAAATCTTTAGCGCTTTGGGCGTTGAAGTGGATTGCTGCTATTCCGGTGCCGAGGCTTTGGAAAAAGTCAAAGAGGCTAAGTCCAAGGGCTTTAAGTATGATGCGTTCCTTGTGGATTGGCGCATGCCGGATATGGATGGCTTGAAGACGACGACCCGCCTTCGCGAAGAGTTGGGCGAGGATATCCTTGTCATTGTGATGTCTGCTTATGAATGGTCGGATATTGAGGATATGGCTCTTAGAGTGGGTATCCGTAATTTTATGAGCAAGCCTGTGTTCCCGTCGGATGCAAAGGAAACTTTGTTGCAGAGCTTTGGACTCTCGCATGCCGATAAGCCTTTGCTAGACCGGAAGGTTGATTTTAACGGCAAGAAGGTCTTGCTCGTGGATGATAACGAGCTGAACCGTGAAATTGCTGAAGAAATCCTGGAAGATTGCGGTATTCTGGTGGCTACGGCTTGCGATGGCGCGAAGGCTGTGGAATACATGAAGAATGTAAAGCCCGGCGAATGCGACTTGATTTTGATGGATGTCCAGATGCCGATTATGGATGGCTACGAGGCGACTCGTGAAATCCGCAAACTTGAAAACAAGGTGGCGGCTGAAATTCCGATTATCGCTATGACGGCAAATGCCTTTGCGGATGACCAGCAGGCCGCTTTGGAAGCCGGCATGAACGAGCATGTGGCAAAACCCGTGAATGTCAATAAGCTAAAGGAAGTGCTGTCGAGGTTCTTGTAGGGCTGTGAGGTATGAGCACGGAGCTAAAGCTCCTTTGGGCTCGCTTCGCTTTGAGCTATGAGCATTTTTGCTCAAAGCGTAGCGACCTCAGAGCGAGTTTACGAGCGACCCCATAGCCCATCCCCCCTTTTTTAGGTGCTTTTTCGTAGCATCTCTAGTAACTACTAACTAGTAACTAGTAACTAATTTTACTATATATGTACGCAAATTGCATTTTTGCCTGGGTCCTGTGACCAGATTCGCCAATTCCACTGGTGCTAGAGCAGTAAACTCGGACAAAAACATGTAATGAAACAAACAATCAAAAAAAGGAATGGCTTAAAATGGCTACTATCACTAAAGAAAAAGCTGCAGAACTCACCGCTCAGTTTGGTGCAAACGAAAAGGACACCGGTAACGTCCGCGTTCAGATCGCAATCCTCACGGAAAAGATCAAGAACCTCACCGAACACATCAAGACCAACAAGAAGGATTTCCACTCCCTCCGTGGTCTTTCCATGATGGTTGCAAAGCGCAAGAACCTCCTCAAGTACTACGGCGAAAAGGACATTATCGCTCAGCGTGCTTTGGTTAAGGAACTCGGTCTCCGCGGCTAATTCTCGTATTGGAGATTTTTTATGTCAACAGAAGCTTATCAAGCTAAGTACGGCAAGATGCTCGACCCGAAGGAAGTGTCGGTAAACCTTCCGGATGGTCGTGTCATTACGTTTGAAACTGGCCGTATCGCAAAGCAGGCACGTGGTTCTGCTGTCGCTAAGATGGGGGACGCGTTTGTCCTTTCTACCGTTTGCTACGGTGAAGAAAAGGATGGTGACTTCTTCCCTCTGACAGTTGAATATCGCGAAAAGTCTTATGCTGCCGGACGCCTGCCTGGTGGCTATAGCAAGCGCGAACCGGGTCGTCCGAGCGATGAAGAAATTCTTTCGGCTCGTATTATTGACCGCCCGATTCGTCCGATGTTCCCGGAAAACTTCACACGTGAAGTCCAGGTCGTCGTTCAGGTTCTTTCTTCCGACAAGAAGTTCGCTCCGGACGTTCTTGGCGTGAGTGCCGCATCCCTTTCCATCGGTCTTTCTGAACTCCCGTTCGAACAGCAGGTTGCTGCAGTTCGCGTGGCAGTTGTCGATGGTCAGAACGTTGTGATGCCGACTTACGACCAGGTTGCCGTGGCCGATCTGGACCTCGTGGTCGCCGGTACGGAAGACTCTGTTTGCATGGTCGAAGGTGGTGCTTACGAAGTGTCCGAAGACACGATGATTGGCGCAATCCTCGCTGGCCATGAAGTTATCAAGGAAATGTGCAAGGCCCAACAGCAACTGGTGGACCGCTGCTCCAAGCCGAAGATGGAACTCAAGCCGAAGTTTGTTGGTGAAGATCATGACAAACTCGTCGCTACAGTTAAGGAAGTTGTCTGGGATGAACTGAACAAGGACGTCCACTCCAACATGGTGAAGACCGACTTCTATCCGGCTATGGCAGACCTCTGCGCGAAGATGCTCGAAGACGAACGCA
>CAMZFJ010000308.1 GCA_947306025.1 uncultured Fibrobacter sp. | reverse complement strand
CCCGGAGCTTCACCGAAATCCACGATTTTCGGGAGCGAGGCAACCGTAGAAGCGAGGATTTCAGCGACATTCACGCGGTCATCGCCCTCGCCAAAGCAGCCTTCGCCATCGACCGGCACTTCCTGGCACACGCCAAAGACCTTCATCAGGTTATCCTTGAGCACCTGATTACAGCGGCCATCGGCAATAGCCTTGTCCAAAGTCTCGGAGAACGCAGCCCCGGCACGCAGACGCTCCGCTGCAAGCTTGTCAGCCTTAAGGGCGTCATTTTCGGCCTTGAGTGCCGCGTTCTCTTCGCTCAGCCGCGCCGCTTCGCTAGAATTACCTTCCGGGATAGATGCGGTCGGTTCATCGCGAGGGGGCGTTTTAGGCTGAGGGTTCTGCTCCCCGTTCTCCAGCGGAGCAGAATCAGTTGTTTCGTCATGATCGCCAAAGGAACTCTGTGCGTCCTTCACAGCCGTAGCCTGAACAGGCGGGGTCTGCTTCGGGAAATCCTTGGCATCCTTGAGAATGCTTTCGGCATCCTCGACATCTTTTACCACGTATTCCGGGAAAACCTTGTCGGCTGCCTCGATGCCTTCCTTTTCAATCAGCTGTTCGCGCTGGCTCCTGAACATGCGTCCAAGCGCACTGAAGCGATATACAAGTCGTTCAAAAACCGATGCCGGCACAAGCCTGTCCCAAGCGAATGATTCTGCGAACATGCACACATCCTGTTCGGTAACCCCCTTGTCCACTTCTGCAAAGCAGCCTTCGCCAAAGCAAAGCGGGGCCATTCCCTTCATGGCGGGAGCGTGGGCACCCAAAGCACCGAGGTGTCTTAAGCCCTTTTTCAAGTTGCTGTAAATAGAAGCTGAAAGGTACTTGAAGCCGCCTTTTTTCACCTCTTCGGCAAAGTCGTTGCTCACGTCGTCGAGCTTCACCTTGAGCACGTTGTCTTCTACCTTGGAATCGACAATGGATCCCACACGCGGATCATCGACTTTAGGGTGCCCCTTGACGAGTGGCGGTTGGTAACCGGCCTTGAGCTGTTCGTGGATACCTTCGTTCAAATCTTCAAGGTCCGCTTCGCTGAAGTCGTGTTCCTTGCCAGCCATGTCAGTGACCTTGCCGACCTTGAATGCTTCGACCCACGGTTCCTTGAGATCATCGGATTTCAAAAGTTTCTTGTCTTTCATGGCTTCAAAGTTACAAGCGAAAAACCGAAAGAGGCGATGACAGTGACATGCCCTAAGTCACTCGGTTACAAGTAAGTTTGTTGCGAGGAACTATATGGACAAGAACTTTTGGATTGAAGCATTTAAGCACGGTGGAATTAGCATCATTTTTGCAGCGATGCTCTTTGTGCTATACACAAACGAAAACGCCAAATGGGAGAAGTCGCAAGCTGTCGAGAACACGCGTTGGGAAACGCTATTCCAAAAATACACGGACGAACAAAGACAAGCAATGGAAGCAATCCGCGCCTGTTGCATGGAATACCACGGGAGGAATAAATGAGCAAGGCAGAACTCAAGCCCCACCAAATGAGCCTGGCAGACATTAGCCGGGCTATTAACGTTTCTACCCGCACCTTACAGACATGGAAGGCCGAAGAACATTGGGACGAAGCCCGTGCAGCCGTGAGCGGCGGCGAAAAGAACTTCCACGCACAACTTTTCGAGCTGGGCGAAGTCATGGCTCGCAAGATTAAGCAGAATGAACTCGACGGCGTGAAGGTTGCCCCCGAACGCTACACTGCATTGCAACGAATCATCGACACCGCAGAACACGCACGCAAGTACGAAGCCGTTGCTCCAAAGCAGAACAAGTCCGACCTCTCCCCGGATGAACGTGCAAAGAAGGCTCTCGACGCTATCAAGAAAGAACTGGGTGTAGTGTAATGGCTGAATTGACCGAATTCTTTTTCCCGTATCAGAAGCGCTGGCTACAGGACAAGTCGAAAGTCAAGATTTTCGAGAAGTCACGCCGTATCGGCGGCACTTGGGTTCAGAGCTTCGAAGATGTTCAAGATTGCATTGAGCAGCCCGGACTCAAGGTCTTTTTCAGCTCCGCAGACATGACCGCAGCAGCCGAATACATCGACTATTGCGAATCGTGGATTCAAAAACTTAACGCCATCGCAAAAGCCCTCGCAGAAATCAACTCCGAAGAAATCGAGGACTGCGAATTTGCCGATGAAGACAAGGGAATCAAGAGCAAGATTATCGAGTTCAACAACGGCTCGAAGATTTACGTGCTATCCAGCAACCCCAAGGCGTTCCGCTCCAAAGGCGGTAAAATCGTATGGGACGAAGCCGCGCACCACGAAAACGACCAAAAGATGTGGGCAGCCGCGAAGCCTGCCGCCATGTGGGGCTATCCAATCCGCATTTTGTCAACCCACAACGGCGTGAACTCGCTTTTCTACAAGCTCATCGATAAGTGCAAAAAAGGCGAACTTGACTACAGCGTGCATACCGTGCCAATCCAGCTTGCGGTAGAAGAAGGCGTTGCCGACCGCATCTGCGGCAAAAAGCTCTCAAGGAAAGAACGCGAAGCATGGTTGGAGCAAGAACACAAAGGCTGTTTGACCGAAGCTATCTGGCAAGAGGAGTATTGCTGTAATCCGCAGGATGAATCCAAGGCCATGATTAGCTATGAACTCATCCACAGCTGTGAACGCCAAGGCGTGCTGGGACTTGACAATGTGAACGGCCCGCTTTACCTCGGTTGCGACGTAGCACGCCACCGCCACCTTTATGTCATCTACGTTTTCGAAGACATAGGCGACCGCCTAATTTGCCGAGCCGTGGAAGCCTATCAGAATAAAAAGTGGAGCTTCCTGGAACAGAAGCTATACAAGTTCCTCAAGCTCCCGAACCTTATCCGTGCCTGCATCGACCGCACCGGATGCGGCGACCAGTTCACCGAACGTGCCATGGAACGCTTCGGCTCCGTAAAGGTCGAAGGCGTGCTTTTCACGAACACCGTAAAGGCTGACCTCGCCATCAATCTTTTGCAGGCGTTCGAAGACCAGAAAATCATCCTTGAAAAATGCCCAAAGTTCCCGGGCGTTGACACCAAAATCGAGGACGAACAGGCCGAAAGCATCCACGCGGTACGAAAGATCGTGACTATTGCGGGCAATGTTCGTTACGATGCCGCGAGCACCGAGCAAGGGCACGGCGACTTTTTCTGGGGAGCGGCTTTGGCATACCACGCCAAGAACGCAAGTGAAGCGGGCCCGCTATTCGTTCAAACAGCAAATCCATTCAATGGGCAAAATGTGAATTTCAACGGTTTTTAAAAATCGCACAGAAAGGCTCTTTTAAGCCCGTTTCCCATTCACCCTAGTAAGCGGACGGAAAATTTCAAAAAATCATTTTTCAACGAATTTGAACGGCGATTCAAAAGGATTAGAAAACTACCGAGGATTGCATGAACAAAAAGAACAAAAAACAACAGAACGAGACCCAAAACAAGCGTGATTTGCAGCTTGCGAAGGAAGTGGCAACCCGGAATGTCGCCGAGTATATCACCGGGCTTGACTACCTGCCAAACCCGGACACGATTCTCCAGAAGAACGGCGGGAACATCAAGGTCTATCGCGAAATGATAGACGCCCACCTCGATGCAGTGAAAAACAAACGCTTTGCTGCCATCACAAGCCGTGCATGGACCATTGACGGAAGCAAGGGCGACGCAAAGAAAGCGAAGTTCGTCGAGGAATACCTTTGGAACATCGACCTTCGCAACACCATCTCGCAGA